>CAZPBV010000014.1:0-411 GCA_964584675.1 uncultured Bdellovibrionales bacterium | reverse complement strand
AGCCGTTTTGCAATTAGCCATGGACCTGCTGCATGACAAAGGCTATCTGTTGATGGATCCGCCTCACATTGTGAAATACGACGCCATGGTTGGAACGAGTTACTTCCCTGGCGGCGAAGAACAGGCCTATCACCTCGACGAGCGGGACGGAGATCTCTATCTCATTGGCACATCCGAAGTGCCGGTATGCGCATATCATGGAAATGAAATTTTTGAGCTGGGACAGTTGCCAAAACGTTATGCGGGGTATTCGCCGTGTTACCGCCGAGAAGCCGGTACCTATGGCCGCGATACGCAAGGCGTTTATCGTATCCATCAATTTTACAAGGTCGAGCAGGTAATTATCTGTGAAGCTGACGATGTGCAAAGCGAACGCTTTCATGCAGAGCTGTTGGCCAATGCTGAGAGTCT
>CAZPBV010000013.1:0-18402 GCA_964584675.1 uncultured Bdellovibrionales bacterium | reverse complement strand
GCTGCAAAGGCCGATAAGGCCATTGCCATGAACTCTGCCTGACCCTGCAAGCCAGGCAAATTCATTGGCGGCGCCTATACCTTTTTCAGACAAGCCTTGAAGGAGCCCGGATCTATGGCAACACCTGTTCCAAGCGACATATGCGAAAAAGTTGACGAAATATCTTTACTTCTGGTCATGTCGTCACCCGAAGATGAGGTCGGCGTTACCATGCTGTGCGAAATGTTCGATTCGCTTGCTACCTCAGTTCAAGCACATTCTGCCGGTGGGGCGCTTGCAGAGGCATGGCACCATCTTAAGTCACAGCGGCAAAATCTTTCAATAGGTGACTTCTTTGGGCAACTTTCGCGGTTCTTAAAGAGGGCTGTTCAATTCTGTGAAGATCCTGAAAGCGTCAACTTTGAGGAGGCATTCGCTGAGGCTGCCACCCCCGTCAGTGCCGCGAGCGACGATCTCAGCGGGGTGGATACGACCTTTCTTCCCGACTTCATCGAAAATCATACCATGCAGCTTGATGAACTCGAGGCATGGCTGCTTGATTGTGAGTTCAAGAGCGATAGTGGTGAGGACGTTAATGCTTTGGTTAAGCGTTATCTTCACTCTCTGAAGGGAGATGCCGGCGCAATCGGACTTTCAGCTCTGGAAAAAGCCGTTCACTACGTGGAGGATTGCTTGCAAACCTCCTCAGCGCAGGCGTTGGCAGGGCAACTGATGGTCTTTCGCGAGTGGATACGCGGCTATATTTCATGCCTTCGGCAAGGAACGGCTCCTGCGGAATCGGCGGATCGGTTTATTGAACGATTCAAAGAATGTTGCGCTCATATTGTCAAAGTTCAGGAGAACAACTCCAACATGCCGGAAGAGCAACATCGGTCTGAGACGAGCGAGCAACCGAGCGCCGTGATCGCACATGAACACGAGGCTTACACCCTTTCGGGCGAACGCGACATTTTTCAAGAATTTGTCGCCGAAGCTCAAGAACATCTTGGAAACGTCGAGAGCGTCATCTTGGAAGCGGAAGGGAATTTCTCCAAAGACGCAATTGACACGGTGTTTCGCGGAATTCATTCGCTCAAGGGCGGTTCGGCCTATTTTAGTTTTAAAGAAATGACAGAGACCTCACATCTTCTTGAGAATCTTCTAGATGAAGCGCGGGATGGAAAGCGCGAACTGGACCAAGAACTATGCGCCTTGGTGCTTGAGTACATCGATCTTCAAAAGAACCTGTTGGCTGCAGCAAAAGAAGCGCTTACCAAGGATGGAACCATCATACGGTCCCCGGCAAGCGCTGCCTTTCTTGCCGCGCTTGACCGCTTTGTGCACGGGGGCAGTCCTGTGCCGCACCAAGTCGTCACACCGGTAGCAGCCGCGGCTGCTCTTCCACCTCCACCCGAGAAGTCGAGCCCTCCGCAGGCATCCCCGCCTCCAGCCGAGGCGTCCGCCAGTGCTAAGGGAGAGGCGGTCGAAGTAAAAACATTCGTGAAAGTTGATACCGTACGGCTTGATCATCTTATTGATTCAATTGGCGAGATGGTCATTTACTCTTCCATGCTCATTAGACGATGTCGTGAGGTCTTGTCGCATGATGAAGAACTTCTTGGCATCACCCATCGAGTGGAAAAGTTTGCCCGGGATCTTCAGGATGTCGGCATGTCCATGCGGCTTGTACCTATTAAGGGGCTATTTCAAAAAATGTCGCGGCTGGTCTGGGACACAAGTAAAAAGATAAAAAAGGAAATCGCTTTCTCCATGGACGGCGAGGACACCGAGCTTGATCGGAATCTCATCGATAAGTTGGCTGATCCCCTTATGCACATGGTACGAAACGCCCTCGATCATGGAGTTGAAATGCCGGACGATCGAGAACGCGTCGGCAAGCCGCGTTGCGGAAAAGTCCACCTTTCAGCTAGTCATTCCGGCGGCAGCATCCTCATAAGGATTAGCGATGATGGCCGCGGCCTTGACCCTGACAAATTGATTGCAAAGGCCCGTGAAAAGGGCATTCTCAACGACGGACAGAAACTGAGCGAGCAGGAAGCGTATCAGCTCATATTCGCTCCCGGATTTTCCACTGCCGCGGCGGTAACCGATATCTCCGGACGAGGTGTCGGAATGGATGTGGTACGAAAGAATGTGGAGAGCCTGCGCGGGCGCATTCACATTGACTCGACGCTCGGCAAAGGCACCGTCTTTACTATAGAATTACCTCTGACCCTTGCTATCGTTGATGGCGTTGAAGTCACCGTTGGCACTGAACATTTTATCATCCCCAGCCTGGCAATTATTGAATTTCTTAAACCAACGGCGGAGCAGCTGAGCCGTACTCTTGATCGTGGTGAGACTTTCTTCTTCCGAGGAAAATTTTTGCCGGTTTTTCGTTTGGGTGAGCTATTTGATATCGAACCCCAGTATGCCTCGCCCGTTGAGGCCACGCTTGTTGTGGTGGAAAATCACCGCGAGCTGATCGCCCTCATGATAGATGAGGTGGTGGGAGAACTCTCAACGGTCATCAAGAGCCTTGGTCCTGTATTTAGCGAAATAAAGGGGGTCTCCGGTTGCGCCGTCATGCCAAACGGAGGAGTGGCTCTTATTTTAGATATTAGATCTCTTGCTCAGCTGGCCCGTGAAGGGGCCACTCCATCGTCCCATGGGAGTGAGGTTGCCTCGCATCCCGTCCACTAGGTGAGGGCGGCGAATGGAAATGGGTGTTTTCGCACGCTTCCGTCAAATTATTTACGAACGTAGCGGAATTGTACTGACTGACCAAAAGAAGGCTCTCCTCGCCAGCCGAATTCAAAAGAGACTCCGAGCACGAGGGATACAAAATGAGTCTGACTACCTACAAATAATTGAAACAGATGCAAGCGGGGAAGAGCTTATTCATCTCATCAATGCAATATCCACCAACACTACCTACTTTTGGCGCGAGCCGCAGCATTTTGCAATCGTGTCCACCGAATTCGCCCGCATGCGAAGCGAAGGGAAGAAACGGCTGCGTATATGGTGTGCGGCATCATCAACCGGGGAAGAGCCGTATACCCTTGCCATGCTCATGCACCAACATTTCTGCTCCCCCTCGTCTGAGGCGCATATTCTGGCAACCGATGTCAGCACGAAGGCATTGGTGACGGCAATAGAAGGTGTCTATTCGAGCGAGGACGCGCAGAAACTGCCGGAGAACTTGCGTCAAAAATATCTATCCCCGGCTCAAGGTTCCTCCTCGGGAGGAGGTATGCGGGTGAATGATGAAGTCCGGCACCTTCTTACTTTCAAAAAGCTCAATCTCGTCGAATTCCCCTATCCCCTGAGCGGCCCCGTCGACATTATTTTTTGCCGCAATGTCATGATATACTTTGACACGGCTACTCGCCAAAAAATTGTGGCACAGTTTGAGCGGATTCTGGCCCCGGCAGGACTGCTGTTCATTAGTCTGTCAGAGAGTCTCTTGGGCATTTCCCATTCCCTGGCTCGATATCAACCTTCGGTATACAGGAGGCCAGGGCCATGACGGAGCAGACGCTCATCGGCATTGCACAAATGAAGATTAGCCGGGATCCGAATGAGATTCTTATTGCGCCGAATCTCGGAAGTTGTTTAGGAGTTGCTGTGTACGATCAGTCGCTTCACCTGGGCGGACTGATTCATTGCCTGCTTCCGCTGTCTAAGTCTGATCCAGAGAAGGCTCGACAAAATCCCTTCATGTATGTGGATACTGGAGTGACGTTGATGCTTGAGCAGATGTTGGCGCTGGGAGCGCATAGAAATTCGCTGGTAATAGCGGTTGCGGGGGCTGGAAATATTAACGACCATAATAATGTTTTTGAGATTGGCAAGAAAAACTATACCGTTCTTAAAAAGTTTTTATGGAAAAACAACCTCCTCATTACCGGAGAGCATGTGGGCGATGCACTGAGTCGTACCATGTCGCTGAACATCGGTACCGGAAAAGCGACGGTTAAAGTGCAGGGGGAAACCATTCAATTGGCGTGAGGAAATATGGGATATACGGTGCTCATAGTCGACGACTCATCAATTGTACGAAAAGTTCTTAAAAAGGCTTTTGGGATGACCGATATCGCGGTAACGGCCTTCCACGAGGCCTCAAATGGCCAGGAAGCGCTCGACATTCTTGCTTCTCAGTGGATTGATGTCATTTTTCTCGACATTAACATGCCCATCATGAATGGCATGGATTTTATGCGGCGCCTCAAAGCCAATCCGGCCTTGGCATCTACTCCTGTAGTGGTGGTATCAACCGAGGGAAGTAGAGAACGTATTCAGGAACTAATGGACAGCGGCATTAAGGCGTTTCTTCGAAAGCCGGTGACGCCCGAGCGACTGGTGAAAATTATTAAAGAGGTTCTCGGAGGAATTTCTCATGAATGATGCCGATCATCCGATGCACAGCACGTTTCTTAGAGTACTTGAAGACTGGGCCATGATGTTAGTAGATGAGGATAAGCTTGATTTTTCTGTTTTTGATCGTGACCAGCCGTTCTACATTTCTCATGTCGATGTGCACGGCGCGTTTCATGGAACAATTTCAGTTGTTGCTCAGCGTCCCTTTTTGACAGCCCTTGCTCAGAGCCTCTTGGGAGCTGATGAGCCGGAGAGCGTTAGCGAAGGAGAGATACGCGATGCCTTCAAGGAGATGGGAAATGTCCTAGCCGGCAATTTTTTGACGGCGGCGTATGGCGAGGAAGAGAGTTTTGATATTCTTAATCCGCGCGTATTGGATATCGCGGCCGCAGATTTCGAAACTCTTACCCATGCCCCCCAGAGTTATATTGCCATGGCAGATGAAACCCCCGTTTGTGTGACCTTTGAAATACGGGAGAAGAAAAAATGACCATCAAGGTATTGGTGGTGGACGATTCTGCGGTTGTACGGCAAACCCTCGAACGCGAACTAGCGCGCGATGCGGAGATTGAGATCGTAGGCACGGCCGCGGACCCCTATGTCGCGCGGGATAAGATTGTAGCACTGAAGCCCGATGTACTGACGCTCGACATTGAAATGCCGCGCATGGACGGGCTCACCTTCTTGCGAAAGCTCATGGCGTACTATCCGTTGCCGGTAATTATTGTGTCCTCAATGAGTCACGCAGGATCGCAAGTGGCACTCGAAGCAATTCAGAGCGGAGCGGTTGATGTACTGGCAAAACCTGGCGCAGCCTATACCGTCGGTGATATGGCGATAGAGCTGCGTTCCAGGGTCAAGGCAGCAGCGCGAGTAAACATGGCCGTTCTTCGGGCATCTGCGCAAACAGCAGTTTCGGCACACAAGCCTTTGGCGCTCACCAAGACCACCAATAAGGTGGTTATTATGGGAGCCTCCACCGGCGGTACTCAAGCAATTGAAGCTGTGCTTCGCGCCCTGCCTCGCAACTCCCCGGGAGTAGTTATTGTGCAACATATGCCGGTCGGTTTTACGAAAGCTTTTGCCGAACGCCTCAATGGAATATGCGCCATGGAGGTGCGGGAGGCTGTGAACGGCGATTCTGTCATTAATGGCCGAGTCCTCATTGCTCCCGGCAACGCGCACATGCTTATCAAGCGTTCCGGAGCTCAGTACTATGTTGAGGTTAAAGATGGTCCGCCGGTGAACCATCACCGTCCTTCGGTCGAAGTATTGTTTCAGTCCGCGTCACAATATGTTGGCGCCAATGCCATAGGAGTTATGCTAACCGGCATGGGCGCAGACGGTGCTCAGGCCATGAAGAAAATGCATGATGCGGGAGCGGTTACCATTTGTCAGGATGAAAAAAGTTGTATTGTCTTTGGGATGCCGCGGGCTGCAATTGAAGCGGGAGCGGCAGATCATGTACTTCCATTAGATGAGATCCCGGCCCGTATTCTCGGATTGGCGTAGGGGCAAAGCCTCTTCGACAAGGAAATTTTTCAAGCGAATTCTGAGTACTCCGAACCGATGGAAGATGATATATTTGTCGCGTAGGCTGCAAGGGCCGATGAGGTCCTTGCGATTAATCTGCTTGAACCCTATTCATTGGCGGGGAGTATACAAACAAAGCATGACTTCCATACCTGCAACACCATTGGGTACAACATTGACTTGCCGCGGGTGGCAGCAAGAGGCAGCCTTGCGCATGTTGCTGAACAATCTTGACCCCGCCGTGGCTGAGCATCCCGAGCATCTCGTAGTCTACGGGGGCTCCGGAAAGGCTGCCCGCAATCACGAGGCGCTCAACAAGATTATTCACTCTCTCAAAGATCTCGCCGATGATGAAACCCTCCTCATACAAAGCGGAAAGCCCGTTGGTATTTTTCAAACACATGAAGAGGCTCCCCGCGTTCTTATTGCCAACGCCAACATTGTGCCGCGTTGGGCTACGTGGGACGAGTTCCGGCGTTTAGAGGCGTTGGGCCTCACCATGTATGGTCAGATGACTGCCGGTTCGTGGATATACATTGGCACTCAAGGAATACTCCAAGGAACTTATGAGACTTTTGCAGCCTGCGCGGCCAAGCACTTTGGTGGATCGCTTTCCGGATATCTGGTGGTGAGTGGCGGGCTCGGGGGAATGGGCGGGGCTCAGCCACTTGCCGCAACCATGAATGGAGCCGCCTTTCTCGGCATTGATGTGGACCCTACCCGTATCAAACGCCGCATAGATTCGGGGTATTGCGACCGCATGACTGAAAGTCTCGACGAGGCCCTCGAACTTGTCTTGGCGGCTCAGAAGGCAAAGGCGCCGCTTTCGGTAGGGCTGGTCGGCAATGTGGCGTCGGTGATTCCGGAACTCGTCAATCGCGGCATTACTCCCGACGTATTGACCGATCAGACATCCGCCCATGATCTGCGACTTGGTTATATTCCGCTCGGCTATTCGGTAGAAGCAGCAGCGTCTTTTCGGGATAAGGATCCGCTCGCCTATGAGAATGCGGTGCTTGATTCAATGGTGGTGCACGTCAACGCCATGCTCACCCTGATGCAGCGGGGGTCTCGAACCTTTGATTATGGCAACAACTTGCGGGGTCAGGTGGCGGACAGGCGCGGGCTAAGCAACGCCTTTCTAATTCCCGGATTTATTCCCGAGTATATTCGCCCGCTGTTTTGCCAAGGCGCGGGCCCTTTTCGATGGGTCGCCTTGAGCGGGGATCCTAACGACATTAGCACTACTGACCAAGAGGCGCTTGATGCGTTCCCGCACAACGAGCCCCTGCATCGCTGGATACGGCAGGCCGGAAACAAAGTGCAATTTCAGGGGCTTCCCGCTCGCATTTGTTGGCTTCGGTATGGAGAACGGGCGGAATTGGGAGATCGCTTTCACTGGCTTGTTAAGTCGGGAAAGGTCAAGGCTCCTTTAGTGATAGGCCGCGATCATCTCGACTGCGGATCGGTTGCTTCGCCCAACCGGGAGACTGAAAGGATGCGCGATGGATCGGATGCCATCGCCGATTGGCCAATTCTTAACGCCATGTTGAATACGGCTTGCGGCGCGAGCTGGGTTTCTCTGCACCATGGCGGCGGTGTCGGGATCGGGTATTCCATCCACGCCGGAATGGTTATTGTTGCTGATGGCAGCGAATCGAGCAGGCGGCGCCTGCGCCGCGTTTTAACGGCAGATCCTGGTAGTGGCATTATGCGTCATGCCGATGCCGGCTACCCCGAAGCTCTTTCTGCGGCTCGAGAAAAGGGAATAAAACTTCCTTTCTATGAGTAATCCTATCGTATTGAGAAACATTGGCATGGCCTACTGCTGCCTTCCCCAAGGATCTCAAGAGGATCTGTACCCCATTCCTGATGCCGCCATTGCTTGTGTCGGCCCGAGAATCTCCTGGGTTGGAAAAGAGAGCGAGCTTCCCTCTCAATTTCGCGATTGCCCAACAATAGATGCTGCGGGCGGTCTTGCAATTCCCGGCCTTATTGACTGTCACACCCATTTGGCTTTCGCAGGCTTTCGGGCCGAAGAGTTTCGTCAACGTATTGCAGGAAAATCTTATCTCGAAATTGCCGGTGAGGGAGGGGGAATTTTATCGACGGTTGAGAAAACAAGAATTGCCACAAAAGAGCAGTTGGTTGAGCGATGCCTTGAATTTTTGCGCCGCGCCCAGGAACTAGGGATTACAACGGTGGAGTGCAAGAGCGGCTATGGACTTGATCTGGACTCAGAGATCAAACTCCTAGAAGTGTATCGCCACCTCAATACATGCCAACCAATTACCCTCGTCCCCACGCTCTTGGCGGCGCACACTATTCCACGAGAATTTAAAAACAACCGAGCGGCATACGTGCGGCTTATTTGTGATAAGATTATTCCTCAAGTGGCCGAACGCAAGCTGGCTTTTTTCTGCGATATATTTGTAGAGAAATCGGCTTTTAATATTATCGAGGCGGAGGAAATATTGACGCGCGCCGCCACCTTCGGTCTGCGGGGTAAGCTTCATGCGGATCAGCTCAGTAGCTGCGGAGGAGCCGATCTGGCGGCCCGATGTCGGGCAATATCAGCAGATCATCTGGAACATTGCAGCACGGCGGGCATGCAGGCCCTCAAACAGGCCGGAGTTATCGGGGTCATGCTTCCGCTAGCCTCGCTTTTTACGTTCGAACCACCCTGCGACGCGCGCCCCTTGATGGCGTCCGGGGCGCGAGTTGCCCTGGCGAGTGATTTTAATCCAGGCAGCGCTCCGACCAACCATTTGCCGCTTGCCATGATGTTGGGGTGTACGTTGAATCGCATGACACCGGCCCAAGTATTGAAAGCAACCACTTGCTACGCCGCTGCTGCGGTTGGTCTCGATTCCACTACCGGAAGCCTCTCGCCGGGTATGGCGGCTGATATTGCCGTGATCGACGCTGAATCCATTGATCATTGGCTCTACCATTTTCGAGAACAGGCGTGCCGTCTTACCATCAAGTCAGGAAGTGTGGTCTATTCAAGACGCTCGGTGACATAGTTGAATACGGCGAGATCGTCATCTAAGCCTGCTATCGGATGGGCATCGGGAAGGGAATCTCGGTGCATGATAAAGTAGCGGACGGCTCCAATAATCAACGCTTGCTTCTCACTCGGATATGATTCATAGCTTTCGAGAAGGCGCCGGGAAGTTTCGAATAGTGACTGAGCAATTTGGAGGTCAGGCCCCAAAAAGTCCATGCTATACTTTTGAAATTGATCGGCTAGCTCAGAAAGTCGCTCTTTGAGCCTCTGGAAATCATTCCCTTCATAGACTCGACATAGTCCCCGAAATGCCGGGATCAAACTCTCGGGATACTGCGGTAGATGAAATCGATAGGTACGCATGCTGGTATCAGTACACGTAAATGAGCCCAGTCAGCAAGCGCCAAGACATATGGTTCATAGGGGCCACTAAACAGGCCTCAAAAATCGCGACAAACGATCAAGTTTTGACCATCTGACCAGACTTTTCATTGGCGGCCGGTATAAACACCTGTTAGCATGCCCGTAGAATTTACGGTGTATGCCTGTACTCAAACCGCCAGTCTTGACTCTTCCCATGCCCAAGGACGGGGATCCGAGGGTTTTTGAGTTGATCGCTACTTCCCCTGAACCGGATCCCTCGGTAATAGTGGTTGGTTTTCCCTGTGACCTTGGAGTAAATCGCAACGCCGGGCGTCTGGGGTCGGCCGAAGCCCCTGACGCAATACGCAAATTCTTCTACCGCCTTGCTCCCGACGCGACTCAATCTGCGCGCTTTCGAGAGCTTCTTGCCGCCTGCCAAGACTTGGGTAATGTCGACGCGGGTATCGACCTTGAACAGTCGCAGCAGGATCTAGCTTCTGTCATCGCGCCGCATCTTGAACGTCAAACACCGCTGGTGATTCTTGGCGGCGGGCATGAAACCAGTTTTGGGCATTTTCTCGGGTATGCTCAGGCACAGCAGATGATATCAATTATTAATTTCGACGCGCATCTTGATGTGCGCGATTTGATTGACGGGAAGGGGCATTCCGGCTCCCCCTTTCGGCAAGCGCTCGAGCATGAATCGAAGTTGTGTCAGAAATATTCGGTGGCCGGAGTGCTGTCTCATTCGGTGTCTGGTTCGCACCTCGACTATGTGCGCAAGAAGGGTGGTCGCATATACGAAAATCAAGAGTTAACTTCGAGTTCGGTTCCTCAATTGTTTAGTGAGTTACATTCTCCCACCATGGTGAGCTTTGATCTTGATGTTGTCGACCAGGCTTTTGCGCCTGGGGTGAGTTCCCCGGCAACCGGCGGGCTTACAGCGCATCTGCTTCTTCAGGCTGCTTACGAGGCTGGCAAGTGTCCCTGGGTGCGGTCGATAGACATCGTGGAAATGAACCCGCGGTTCGATCGTGACGGGCAAACAGCGCGTCTGGGAGCTCTTCTCCTCTGGAATTTTTTGAGTGGGATATGCCGTCGAAGCTAAAAAAGCCTATCTTACGCGGACAAGTCCTCACTCTATCGCAAGCCGTTTTGTTGGCGCGCTTGCCGCGTCTTTCTTTAGATGTCGCATCACAGCGGCGTGTTAACAAGAGCAGGAAGATTGTTGAGCGCATGGCGCGCGGTCCAAAACCGGTGTATGGAATCAATACTGGATTCGGATTTTTTGCCAACACCCGCATTCGAGATAAGGACCTCAGACGCCTTCAGACAAACATTATTCGAAGCCACGCCGGAGGAAGCGGAGAGTCTTTGCATGACGACGAGGTGCGCCTGGCTCTCCTTTTGAGGCTGAATGCGTTTTTGAAGGGATTTTCAGGAGTACGTTGGGAACTCTGTGAAGCCATGCTTGCCATGTTGAATGCTGGTATCTGTCCATTTGTTCCCGAGAGTGGTTCGGTGGGCGCGAGTGGAGATTTGATCCCGTTAGCCCATCTAGCGCTATGTCTTATGGGAGAGGGTAAAGCGCGAGTGCGCGGACGCGTCACCACGGCGCGTGCGGCCCTGAAGAAATTGCGCCTTCGCCCGTATATGTTTCACGAAAAGGAAGGTTTGAGTTTCGTTAATGGGACCGAGGTCATGCAGGCGGTGGGCGGCTTAGCTCTGCATAAGTTGCTTCAGCTCGAACGCGCTGCCTATCGTATCGCAGCGCTTAGTTTTGAAGCTCTACATGCAAGGGTATCCGTGCTTGATGGACGCATACATGAGGTAAAAAATCAAAACGGCCAATCGGAGATTGCAGCGTATCTTCGAAATGAGCTGCGCGGGTCTTACCTCTATGGAAAACGCATCGCTTTCGTGAGAGTTCAGGACCCGTATTCTATCCGTTGCGCCCCCCAAGTTCATGGCGCTTGCCATGATGCTCTCAATCACAGTCGCCGGGTAGTTGAGGCCGAGTACAATGGCGTTACTGACAACCCCCTGGTTTTTTTAGAGAGCGAAGAAATTGTCAGCGGTGGCAACTTTCACGGGGAAGCCTTGGCTCTTGCCTTTGACTATGCCGCTCTGGCAGCGTCTGAGTTGGCCGGTATCTCCGAACGCCGCCTCGAGCTTTTATGTAATCCCTATTTTAGCCTGCTGCCTGCGTTTTTGACCGAGCATGGCGGATTTGAGTCCGGTTATATGGTGCTTCAATATCTGAGTGCTTCTCTCGTGAACGAAAACAAAGTCCTTTCACACCCGGCAAGCACTGATTCTATCCCGGGTAATGTCGGCATTGAAGATTTCGTATCCATGGGAATGACCGCTGCAAAAAAGTTAAAGCGCATTGCCTCAAATTTAGAAACAGTGCTTGCCGCCGAACTTTTGGCTGCAGCCCAGGCCATCTTTCTCAAGCGGGTAACGAAATTGGGCAAGGGCACTGCGATAACCTACGCCATGCTTCGGAGTGCGGTCCGACCGCTCAAACATGACCGGGTTATTTACGACGACCTTGAAAAAGCCAAAAAAGTAGTGTCAGCGCTCTGAATCGCCACTCGTGAAGTACCCCTTTAAAGAGCTAAAATCACTTTGCAATTGGTAGGGGAACATTTGCACATACACATCGAGCGCTGCAATGGCGTTCTTATCGGCATCAGCCTGACAATACGAGCGCACCCGTTGAATAAAAGCATGGTTAACCGCTTCCACCTCCTTATAGAGGCGTTGAATCTTTATCATGCTTGCTTCGTGACTCACCTCGTTCTTGCCAAAGTACTGACTGAGGAGTTGAAGCGAAAGTACTCGCCATAGGGTCTCATCCACATCAGCAAATGGCAAATGAAAACGCGCAAGCGGCCTGAGCCAATCCAAATGCGGACAACCGCTCGACGCCATCACAACGCCGAACAGCGAACGCAGCCCTTCTTGAGTAGCGCAGTGCTTCACGTACGAGCGCTCCTTGGTGGCAACGGTCACCACAGCCCGTGTGCAAGAAAGAGTATTTTTTGAATCTTCCACAATTCGATCAAGATTCCTTGCAACCGGACACTGAACCTGAGTCTCCGGAAGAGGGCAGTTAGGGCACTTATTGGATCCCAGTCGCGTCCAATTTTTCACCTCTTTACATTCCGGAGAAAGATATCGGTGGGTATCATCAAATCGCAGCACATAGTTCCAGGCAGAACCATCCTCAAGGGCGAAGTCATACGTTATCTCTCGCATGGCCCCATGCTAAAAGGAGATAGGGAAGATGTCATCAGTAAGTTTGAGATAGCGCCATGTATACTTGCGGCGGCTGTACGAAACCAGGCAAATTCATTAGAAATACGAATTTTTCGTAGAAGAATATGACTTAAATAATATTGATAGTGAATATGGAGCGCCGGATCGTTTAACCAGACAAAGATTCAGTCGAGTTCTATTTTATAGGATTGTTTTAGAACATGGATTGTTCGTGATTGCTATTGGTTTTGGAAGCAACTTACTGGCGCTGCGCTCAATTCGACGCATGGCGGATGCCACGGCCAAGGTTTCGGACGCCTATGGCCATCTATCTTCCGGGCAACGGATCGTTAGACCCTCTGATGATGCCGCTGGATTGGCGATTTCCTCGTCGCTCAACAATGATCGTAGAGTTTTTGGACAGGCCGTTCGTAATGTCAACGACGGTATCAGCGCGCTAAACATTGCAGACGGTACTGTGGGCCAACTATCCTCGGTTGTTACTCGGCTGCGTGAGTTGGCGACTCAATCTGCCTCCGGCTCATTTTCGTTGCAACAGCGACAGGCCCTACAGAAAGAAGCGGATGCCTTAGTAAGAGAATATAATCGCAGCATCGCCTCTGCGCGGTTCAATGGGCGAGGACTACTTGACGGCTCACTGGGAGGCCTGACGCTCCAAACGGGATATGGAAATAGTGCCACCCTGAGAGCGGGGCTTGGCGATGGCCTGTCTCACACGGTGGGTACGGGATTGTTCGGCTCGTCACAGACGGGTCCCGGGTCAGATTCAATTTTGGATATGGCCAGCGGCGACTTTAACGGAGATGGCATTCTCGATGTGGTGCAAGGAGATCAAACCGGAAGCCCCCTCTATGTTTACCTGGGTGGCAGTAACGGCTTTACCTCAGGATCGAGTCTAACTAACGGAAACTCCACATGTAGTTCTGTCGTATGCGCAGATTTTAACGGAGATGGAAAAGTTGATATTGCAGCAGAAGCCGGTTCAAAATTCGTCATTTTTTGCGGTAATGGTAACGGAACTTTTCAATCTGCTCTTACCTCTAACGGAACGCTTGGAAGCAATGCAATTGCTGCTGATTTGAACGGCGATGGAGCTGCGGATCTTATAGATTCCAGTGGGAGTTCAGTGAGGGTTTTTATGAATTTAGGAAACGGCACTTTTCAAACGTCAGTGAGCTATTCTGCTGGGGCAGCAGTTCAACAGATTAGAGTTGGAGATTTGACCGGCGACGGGCGGACCGATCTTGCGGTCCGTGCGGGAAATTCTCTGAGGTGGCTTCAGGGGAATGGACAGGGCCAATTCGGGACCATCCAAAATCTTGGAGTCGCCGCCAGGGATATCGCCGTAGGTGATTTTAATCGTGATGGCGTCGATGATCTAGCCGGCCATGATGGCTCTTCGCACCTGTCGGTA
Source organism: uncultured Bdellovibrionales bacterium (assembly GCA_964584675.1). Taxonomy (GTDB): domain Bacteria; phylum Bdellovibrionota_C; class UBA2361; order UBA2361; family JBGSMV01; genus CAZPBV01. The sequence continues at coordinate 4,438 of CAZPBV010000013.1, read as the reverse complement.
GTGCTTGCAAATGGCAATGGCAGCTTCCAAAGTGCTGTCTCGTATTCGGCCGCCTCCGGCGGTGCGAGCGAGCGTTTTGCGACAGACATGAACGGTGATGGCTATCTCGATCTGATAAGTGCCGGTGGCTTACTTTTGGGAAACGGCGATGGCACCTTTGCCACTGAAGTGACATTGGGGCTTTCCGGCTCTTACATAGTCCTCGGTGATTTTAGCGGCGATGGGATATCCGATTTTGTTCTTGCCGATGGCGGAGGGAGTAGATTCTATAGCGGCCGCTCCACCAATGTTACCTCTGCCGCTGGATTAAATATTGCCACGCGGGCGGGAGCGCTTGACGCGTTGCAAACCTTGGAAACTCTCAGCCGGCGACTTGCCACTGAACAAGGCAATATCGGGAATGCCATGGCCCGCGCGGACAGTTCCCTTAGTCATTTGATTACCGTAAACGAGAACTATGCCGCGGCAAGCTCTCGCATTGGCTCAATTGATGTGGCCGAGGAATCGGCCAAGCTTGTTAGGACAAAAATTCAACAAGAGGTAGCCACTGCTCTTATTGCTCAGGCCAATCAGCTACCTGAGATTGGTCTGGATTTGCTGAAAGCTCGCGATACATAGCGGCGTTGCTACCTGCTATCCTGGTCGCCAAAGCCGGGCCAGACCCTATAAGGTACTTTCCTCCCAAGCATAATTCCACCCGCAAGGATAAATCCTGGGAGAATCCATTTGGCCCACTGAGCTGCTCTTTCATCACGGTACAGTCGGGGAAGGTAGGGGTAGGAACTTCGCCTGCTATTCGATTGGGTAACATAAGCTTCGGTAATGATCTCAGCAAGATCCAAGCCGAATCCTTGAGCAACGATAACTTGCCGTATATCAGTGGCAGAATAGTTAGTGCCAAAATCTTCAAGTGGTAGGTTCCAAAAAATTCCTAGATCGGGGTCGACGACCCGCCAACCCTGAGGAAGAAGAATTTCACTCACCACATGACCGGATAACCATACCAGGCGAGATTCCATCCGCATTTCTTGAGCATAGCCGGTGAAAATCATGGCGGCCTGATCACAAAAACCAATTCCGCGTGATAGCAAAAAGTGTGCATCTTGCGATTGCAGTCGGCGACTATCAAACTGCCCCATCAGCCACAGTATCCAGTTGTCCCAGGGCTTCATAAGGTAACCGGATTCAGGATCATGCACATAGCTATCTCTGACCAACTCGAATAAGGCGCGCGCTTTATGCTCTGGGGTAGAAGATAGTTCAGAGAGTTTCGCAATAGAGCTCAAGAACTCGGCGCGAGGGAGAAGGCTCTCGTAATAGTGACGAGGGGCGCGATATGGCTCAGAGCGGGCTTTCGTTGTCCTTGGAATAACCTCCCCGACTATAGAAAGAGCAAAGAGAAGGGCAGATAGCATAACCAAGGACCATGCAATAACAAAACGCATGCTTTACAGAATAGCTATTTGTCGGCCACATATCGAGGGCCTATTGAACCGATGACATAGGGATCCGAACGGCACTGTGTCGACATTCTCGCCGCCAACGAATTAGCCTGGCTTGTACATCCCCTGTACACGGTCCCAGCAGAGCGCATGACAAGGGGCTCATTGGCCCTTTTGATTAGGAACTAATAATAAAATAGTATTCTGCTGAGGAGCTGCTTCAAAACCGCAATCCGGGTATGCACGGGAATTGCGCCGTAGGGTTTTGACGCAATTCCCTAACGATTGATTGGTAAATTATGCCAGACCATTCTCAATCGCATGGTGGCGCAATTATCGGGGAAGGTAGAACTTCACCGGATGGAAAGGAGCCAAACTTCTTTCCATTGCCGCATGCGCTCGTAGTCACTCCTGAACTCAGACGTAATTTGGAGTTATGCGACCGCCTGCTTTCTCTGGTCATTCGAGCGCGACCCGAGTTTGATACCGAGCTTATCTCCCAAATCAGCCAGCGCGCCCTGGAGGCGGCTGATAATCACGCCGCGCGCGAACTTTTGCGGGAACAAATTCAGGCTTTGTCGCCTGATAAACTGCAGCAAGTGCTAAAAGTCGGCTCTATTCGCTTTCAACTCTGGAACTTGGTTGAACAAGCTGAAATTAGTCGCATCAACCAATCGCGCGAGCCTCGATCTCCGGATTCCGTCCCGCGCCCGGAATCCCTTCTTCAGATAGCGCACCTATATCGAGAGGCCGGTCTGGGGGCTGCTCAGTTTCTTGAGGATATATCTCGGCTGAATATACAACTTACCATTACCGCCCATCCAACCGAGGTGCGTCGTCCTGTCATTATCAAGCGCCACCAGGATATACTAGAAACTCTGACGCGCCTGACACAGGATGAGCTTTACGATAACGAAGAAACAAAACTGATCGCTAACCTCAGAGAGGATATAACTCTTCTACTATTTGCCGATGACTTTCGCGCCTCGCGGCCCACCGTCCTAGAGGAAGGTGAGCAATCTCTGGAGTACCTGCAAATTGCCGCGGTTGAAGCAGCACCTCTTATCTATGAGGATTTACGGCGGGCGCTCTCAATATTTCCAGACTATAAAGAACCCCCGCCAATTATTCGCCCCTTCATTTCATATCGAACCTGGATCGGCGGCGACTGCGACGGTAATGAAGCCGTTACTCCCCAAGTCATGAAATCAGCGTTCGGTAAGTATCGATGCAAGGCGATCGCGGAACAGATAAAAGCGCTTCAAACGCTGAGCGACCTCCTGACTGTTTCTTCCAATTATGCCGAATTGCCGAAATTGAGAGAAAGCATCCATAGCGACCTTGCGCTTGTGGAGATGGCGGAAGAGGAAGTACCATCCGATATTCGTGCTGACCCAATACGGACGAAAATCTTTTTGATGATTCGCAAACTGGAATTGGCCCGTGACGAACATCTTGATTATCCGTGGGATGAAACACCGGTCACTCAAAGAGGCTCTGACGGCACGAGGCTTCATGCCGGCGGTCTCAATAATGACCTTAACCTTATCCGCGAGAGTGTAACGGCCCTCGGTGACATGACCATTTCTGGAAGCGCCAGAATTCTCCGGGTGTTTGACCAGTCGACAACTCTTGGCTTGCACTTGGCCTCGCTTGACAATAGGCAGCATAGTGACGTGTACGGCGCTTCCGTAGCAGACCTCCTCAAAGTTTCAGAACTGATTGACGACTATGGCCAATTAACCGACAGCGATGAAGAAACCAAGGTCCAGATACTAACCAATATTCTACAGTCAGATGTTTCTTTGAAAAGCGACAGCTCGCAGCTATCCCAAGGTACACTGAAAGTTTTAAAGATATTACAAACCGTAAAGGCCGCCGTTGAAAAAGACCCTCAGCAGCTCGGTTCACTGATTATTAGCATGACCCATGGCGTAAGCGACTTTCTCGAACTGCTTGTCCTGCTGAAGGCAACAGGCCTTTGGCACTATCGCTCGGGGAAGGTCCAAACATCTATGAACCTCGTGCCCTTATTTGAAACTATTGAGGACCTTCGAGGGTGCAATAACATTATGGCGGAGCTTCTTGCTCACCCGCTGTATCAAGAGCATCTCCGTTGCCTTAGCAACTTCCAGGAGGTCATGCTCGGGCCCTCCGATAGTAACAAGGATGGAGGCTCGTTCGGCTCGCTTCACCAAATGAGTTTAGCTCAAGCCCAATTGGCGATGCTCTTTCAAGAACAAGGGGTTTCATATCGGTTCTTTCAGGGTCGGGGAGGGACCTATGCCCGCGGTGGAGGCCGCGTCGCCCAGGCCATTGCCGCTGCCCCTTTTGAGGATACCAGTTTATCAATTCGTATTACCGAACAAGGGCAGGTGCTGGCGGACTGCTACTTGAGCACTGCCTCCGCCCATCGCCACCTTGAACAGCTTACCCATGCCATGCTAGGGAGGGCACTGCGTCTGCGTCTTGCCGCCCAATCAGAAAAGCCTTCAGCACGAGTTCCGGAGGCATTAGTCGACCTCGCGGTCAGACATTATCGTAAGCTCGTCCATACTGAGCCGTACTGGCAGTGGTTTATTCACTCCAGTCCTCTCCAGCCCATCAGCCAGTTAGCTATAGGGGCCCGCAAAGTAGGACGTTTTGGAGGAGATTTGACTTTTGATAATATTCGCGCAATTCCATGGGTGTTTGCGCATAACCAAATGCGTTGTGGAGTTCCCGGTTGGCTCGGGTTTGGAAGCGCGGTAGAGCAGTATATTACCGAGAATCAATATGGGCTTGATGAGCTGCGAGAACTTTATGCAGCTTCGCCTGGGTTCAAGCTCACTATTGATGGGCAGGCTACCGAGCTTCTTCGATCGCGCTTAGAGATTACCGCTGAGTATATTGCCAATGCCGATACCAATGAAATTTTTCGATCTATTCAAGCCGAATTTGCCCTCACGGAGAGGGCTCTATGTATGATTGCCGGGAAGGAATCATTGTCGAACTTT
>CAZPBV010000012.1:16046-18548 GCA_964584675.1 uncultured Bdellovibrionales bacterium | reverse complement strand
GGCATGGAGAAACCGAATCGCACAGGCCCGGGAACGTACTGCCTCCTATGATTAGAATATTCTGGCCATAAGTATAGTATCCTTTGGTATGGTCTGTGTAGTCACCGCCATGGAATAGTAATGAAGGCCTTTATCAAAAATTCACGCTGGAGCAAGGAAGCGGAAGCCTCAGCCATGCTGCTTATCGCCTCGGCTATTTGGGGAGGCGGATTTGTCGCTCAGCGCGCTGCGGCAGTTGTGATGGGACCGTTCACCTTCAATGCTTTACGTTTTGGGCTTGGGGCGGCGGTCATGATTGTATTTTTGAGGATACGCGGACAACTAAGAAGTCCGTTGCTCTGGAACCGGCGATCGGGAATTTTGGTCGGTCTGCTCCTCTTCGCAGGAGCCACCTGCCAACAGATTGGCGTCACCACGACAATCGCGGGCAAAGCAGGACTCATTACCGGTTTTTACTTGCTCATGACCCCCTTATTACTATTTCTATGTTGGGGGAGAAGAACGTCACTTCAGGTATGGTTTGGGGCTACTGTCGCCATGCTGGGTCTCTATTTCATGAGTTCCCCCGACGCCCTTTCATATTCATATTCTTCGGGCGATTTGTGGCTCGTTGCCTGTGCCGTGGCTTTTTCATTTCATCTTATCTTTATAGAAATGTATGTTGCCATTGACAGCCCGATAGAACTTGCAGCTATGCAGAATGCCGTGTGCTCTCTGGCAAGTTTTGGCCTGGCATGCTGGTTTGAACCGCGGGACTGGTCATATGTACCGCAGGTGCTGGGGCCACTCTGCTATTCCGGATTTATGTCTATCGGCCTCGCTTACACCCTCCAATTGCTCGGCCAACAACGCGTATCTTCGGCCGTTGCCGCGCTCCTTATGAGCGCCGAATCGCTCTTTGCGGTGCTCTTAGGTTGGATTATCCTCGGCGAGGTTATGACCACGAGAGAACTGGGGGGAGCTTCGCTCGTCTTCGTCGGAATCGTCTTGCCGCAATTTTGGTCCGACAGCCGAGACCAGTTGTCGAAGCGAGAGGCTGCAGGGCCGGTTGGTTTGTGATGTTTCTTAGTTGGCGAACTTGGATGTTCGGAAGCTCGCTCTAAAACAAGAGCGTAGAAGGTCACCTACGGTGAAGATTGCCTTCGAACGTTAAAATCAAAATCTAGCGCGCGATACTCTTTGGTAAAATCGGAAGTAAGTTCAGTCATTGGCGAGGACCGCGAGCCAGTCCCTCTATGGCGTTTCGCTAGGATCAATACTCAATAACTCACGGCGCATGCGCAAGGAATCTTCGAGGACAGCTGCCTGCGAGCGCTGCGGAAGAATTATCCTGTAGCCGGATAGGTCTCGTTCATGGCGAGGCCCCCCAGTCCGCGCCGAGCCCCCCTCGATGCGAATATATGAAAGAACGTACCATCCAACAATTCCAACAACAGCTAGAAGCAAGGACGCCCCGCGCAAGGAAGAAAGTATTTTGCGGAACCTATAAGACTTTACCGATGGACGATAACCAGACAAGCCCGCTGATTTGCTGTCTTCTCCTGAGACGAGAAGTGGCGCACTCCCAATCGGCGTTTTCATGGCATGACGTTTCTTCCGCCGATTCCCCTGAGAACCCAACCCAATGAGCGACGGACGCCGTTTCCTGCGCACATCAATGAGAACAGCCTGCAAGTCCACGCCCAGTTCCTTGACGCTTTGGTAGCGTTCATTTGGATTTCTCTCTAAACACTTTCTGAGTATACCGGCAAGCTCGGGGTTGACCCCCGGACGCATGTTTTCGAGAGGAGGCGCATCTTCATCGGTTTTCATTTTTAGAAGTGCCGGTAGACTTCGCGCACTGTAGGGGCGCCTTCCGGCAAGCAATTCAAATGCGATAACTCCAAAGGCGTAGAGGTCGCTTCGTTCATCGGCCGATCCAAATAAAATCATTTCCGGGCTCACATAGTGAGGAGTGCCCACAATTTCGTCGCTACTCCCCTGTTGGCCCAACCTTATTTTATCACCGCCTTCTCGATACATATCCTGAAAGCGCGAGCGCTCAAGTGATTCAGCCAGCCCAAAGTCAGAAATTTTTAGAATACCATCCTCAGTAACCATGATATTGGATGGCTTGAGGTCTCTATGGACAAGTCCCGCCGCGTGAATTGTCTGAAGTCCACTGCACACTTGAGACAGTGCCCCTACCACCCAGTCTTCTTTATTGTTGCATCCCGCATGGACATAGCGCTCAAGAGTTCGGTCGGCGGCAAGTTCCATGGCATAGCCCCATAGGTCACCGTGCCTTACCGGGTCATAGAATCGAACGACATGGTCATGATTGATTCGAAAAGCCATACGCAACTCGCGCTGAATGCGCGAGGCAAGGCGCTTATCCTGGGATATTGCATGAGGAAACAACTTAAGCGCTACTGCACGCCCGCCCAAGCGAGAGTCGGCACATTCGTAGACCGTGCCCCAACTTCCCGAACCGAGTTTGCGGATAACATGGTAACGTCCTGC
>CAZPBV010000012.1:11798-16036 GCA_964584675.1 uncultured Bdellovibrionales bacterium | reverse complement strand
GCAATGACGGATAATTCTGGCTGTGAGTGAGTTTCCATGACTAAGGCGAATATCGACGAATTTCTGCGTGCGCATGAGTGTCCTCTTACCGTCCTAAAACCGGCCAAATATTGACCCAAGGAATTGCGTCAAATCCCTTTGAGGCAGTTCCCTAGCGCCATGATGCAACATTCCGATCAGTTGCCTGCAAACCATGAAAGCTATACAAAGTGAACGTGCAAAATACCCTCCTCAGCGACCTCCTCCGGCAGCTCATTGCAGTTCCGTCCCCATCGGGCCAAGAACAGAAACTTGCGCAGTTTATTTTTGACTGGTCTATCCAGCAGCAGCTTCCAGCTTTTCGCCAAGGCCCGAATGTGGTGATTTCTTTTCGAAACGGATCGAATCGCTGTCTCATATTTAATGGACATATGGATACAGTCGGGCCTGGTAACCGATCGTCATGGCGGGAGGACCCATTCTCTGGGATTCTCCTTGATAACAAGATATATGGACTGGGCTCTAGTGACATGAAATCTGCTCTTGCCTGCTTTCTGATTCTGGCACTGGCGTTAAAGGAGCAGCCGCCGCCAATCGATGTGTTTTTTAGTTTTGTTGTTGAGGAAGAGACCAGTAGTGCGGGTAGCCGATCCTTTGTCGAATATTTTAGTGCGGAACATAAACAGCGCTACCAATCACTGGGCTGCATTATCGGCGAACCTACTGATCTTCAGTATGCAGAGTTCGGGCACCGAGGTTCCCATTTTGTTCGCATTCGAGCCCAGGGCCAGGCAGGCCATGCTTCACGCTCTTCTAGTTTCTCGATCCTTGCTATCGACAGCTTACTTGCAGCGCTTCGGATGCTCCAGGTCGCCGCCGTGGAATGGAGCGCTCAATTTTCCGACAGCGCGCTTGGCCCTCCGCTGATGACAGTCACCTCGCTCAAGAGCGCCCCGACCTCTCCCAATCAGACCCCTGAATGGGCCGAGGCTATCATTGATTTTAGAACAACTCCCCTTCTTGCCGAGTCACTGATCGATAAGGTGCAAGCAATTGTTGGGGCCACCTGTCAGGTCCAGTCGCTTGAGACTCCTACTTCGCCAACTATAACACGACCGGAATCTGCTATTGTGCGGGCATTGCAGCAAACCATGCCGGCGCTTGATCTTCGTATGGCGTTAGGAGCAAATGACTGTTATTTGTTTAATGCCTGCGGTATCCCGGCTATCACTTTTGGCCCAGGACTCAAAGAAACTATTCATAAGCCAAACGAGCATGTGCCGTGCGAAAATCTAGAGGCGGCACTAGAAATCTACAAAAAGCTCTTATTAACCTTTTAATCTGTTCACAGTGCTTAATCTGTTCACAGTGCTTAATCTATTCACACTGCGCCGAAGGCGGCCCAATCTCAGGGTACAATACACTCCTGTGTCTGCTGAGCCCCGGAAAATCTGGATAGCAAGCCCGAAAACTCAGTCAAAAGATTTCTTAAACCGGCATGCGCCGCGCCCGAAGCGGGACAATAGACTACACCCAGCACATTTTTTGTTTGCCCTGTAACTTTGCCCTGCATGGAATCTTTTACTGGGTTCCCATATGGCAGGTTGCAGCCATCTTGGTTGCCGCACACACACACCAATCCATGCAGATCAATTTCTTGACCTGCAGCGTTGAACACATACTTTTCGTGAGGTAATCCACGGCGAATCTCGACTTGCGCACCTACGACATCAGCGTCCAGCAGACTAATCGGCAATCCACTTCGTAGAGATAGATAGTTAATGATATCAACCACCGCATTGATACACGGGAAACGTCCTTCCCGGGCGGCTTGCGCCAGGTATTCACTGGCAGGTTTTCCTCTCCCCGTCGGCTTATACTCCTTGGTGCGAAGCATAGCCCGGACCGCTTCTTTCAACTCAGGGGGCGGGAATTCTTCAGTTTGACGTTCCTTGATTAGAGAATCAATAATTTGCCGCAACTCAAAGGGCGTTTCAGCCATTCCCACATCGTTCGCAATAACGGCGCCAACCACAAGCCCTTGGTCAGAACATGAATTTACCATGTGCATAGGGACAGACATCAAAAAAGTCCCCGCGGACTTGTGGTCAAAATTTCACTCCCTTCTTCCGTAACAAGCACGGTATGCTCCCACTGTGCCGATAACTGGCCATCCGCCGTTCTCACTGTCCATCCATCAACCTGCGATAGCACCGTCTTGTGAGTGCCAAGATTAATCATCGGCTCAATGGTAAAGGTCATGCCGGGGCGACACTCCTCCCCATGACCACGCTTCCCAACATGAATAACTTGTGGCGGCTCGTGAAACTCCCGGCCCACCCCATGTCCGGTATACTCCCGCACAATGCCATACGGATAACCGGTGGTCTTAATGAATGCTTGAATAGCCGCGCCGATATCCCCTATCCGCGCTCCGGGCTTCACCGCCGCAATTCCCTCAAAGAGAGCTTGTTTGGTCACCCGCACCAATTCCACCGCTTTCGGCGAACATGCCCCCTCGCCGCCGATAAAATACATGCGACTGGAATCTCCGTGAAATCCATTTTTATAGCAGGTTACATCGACATTAATAATATCTCCAAGTTTTAAAATGTCGTACGGGTTAGGCACCCCGTGACACACCACGTCGTTAATCGAGGTGCACACTGACTTTGTATACCCCTTGTAATTAAGGGTTGAAGGACGCGCTCCTCCTTCAAGTATGCGCTTATGCACAAAGCTATTGATATCTTCAGTGCTCATTCCCGGTTTCAGAAAATCGGTAACGTCATCAAGAATAGTTGCTGTCAGAAGGCAAGATTCCTTCATGAGTTCAATATCGGCAGGACTTTTCATGGGGATTTTATTCACGTCACTAACCTAGTGTCTACGCGGCGGGTTAAAGTCATTGATCTTGTTTGAGCGCTCCGTTTTCAGCAAGAGAGACAATAGCGCCGAACTGCTTATCGGTAACGGGATGAACACTCAATCGCGATCCTCGTTGCAGAAGCGCCATATCTTTCAGCGCGCGCTCCTTCTTAAGAACGGCGAGCGATACGGGCTGTTTGAAGGCAGCAACAAACTCAAGCATCGGCGCGTACCAAAGAGGTTTTTCTTTGGTAGCACGCGCGTCAAAATAGTCGCTTTTTCTGTCAAATTGAGAGGCGTCCGGTTCAGCCTTCCTCCTCACTCTAGCTAATCCGACTACACCGCACTCGCCGCAAGAAGAATGATAAAAAAGCACTTCGTCTCCCACCCGCATATCTTTGAGAAAATTGCGCGCCTGATAGTTGCGCACCCCTTCCCACAGGGTCATTTGTTCGCCCCTTAAATCATCAATTGAGTACGTCCCGGGCTCGCTTTTCACCAACCATCGCGCCATTGCTGATTTTTCCTTTCTGCCACAGTACACCCGCCGCCAATGAATTTGCCCGGTTCGTGCTGCCTCCGCAGGACCAAGTAGAGTTCATGGAAGGAGCCTGGCCCGTGCAGCTTGTGCGGCGAGTAAATTTGTCGTCCCTCCGGGGATATACTTGCAGCCAATCAAAATACAGGCATTTTGATTGGCTGCAAGTATAAAACGATGTACAGATCGTTACAACCCTTGTCGGTAAAGTCTCCCCTTTGAACCGTCGGCAAACTTGATGATAGACTAGCCGGCGTTATGAAACTCGGTTCCCCCATTAACCCGAATAGCCAAGACTTTAAGGAAAATGCCAGTGCCTTTGCAGTTCACCTGAAGCGCCTGCAGGAGGAGCTTCAAAATGCTGTCATGCCGGCCTCTGATGCCGCCATAGAACGTCATAAGAAGCGTGGAAAACTCCTGGCACGGGAACGAGTGGAACAGCTGATAGACCCCGGAAGCGCTTTCCTTGAACTAAGTCCGTTGGCGGGGCTCGGCTTGTATGAAGGGGTTCGCGCCGGTGCAGGCCTTATCACAGGAATCGGAAGCGTCAGTGGAAAGATATGTGCCATCGTGGCAAATGATGCGACCGTTAAGGGTGGAACCTATTTTCCTCTTACCGTGAAAAAGCACCTTCGAGCTCAGGAGATTGCGCTTGAGAATAATCTTCCCTGCATCTACCTGGTTGATTCCGGAGGCGCCTTTTTGCCGCTTCAAGATCAGGTCTTTCCGGACCGTGACCACTTTGGCCGCATCTTTTTTAATCAGGCCACCATGAGTGCGCGCGGAATTCCGCAGATAGCTGTGGTCATGGGCTCGTGTACAGCCGGAGGTGCCTACGTCCCTGCGATGAGCG
>CAZPBV010000012.1:9784-11788 GCA_964584675.1 uncultured Bdellovibrionales bacterium | reverse complement strand
GAAGCCGTGATAGTGCGTCAACAGGGGACGATTTTTTTAGGCGGCCCGCCGCTGGTGAAAGCGGCAACGGGAGAGGAAATATCGGCTGAGGAACTCGGAGGAGCTGATGTTCACTGCCGTATCTCGGGGGTCACCGATCACTATGCCGAGGATGACTATGATGCCCTTCGCATTGCGCGGCGTATTGCTGGAAATCTTGGGGCGCGAAACGCCGCGACCGGCGATTTTCAAGTTCCTCAGGAGCCCCTCTATCCGGCTGAAGATATATATGGTCTTATTCCCTGCGACCATAAGAAGTATTTCCCTATCCGCGAGGTTTTGGCTCGGATCTTGGATGGAAGTTCGCTGGACGAGTTTAAGGCCAACTACGGCACCAGCCTCATTTGCGGCTTTGCACGCATCGCAGGACACCTGGTGGGCATCGTGGCAAATGACGGCATCTTATTTTCCGAGAGTTCAGTAAAGGGCGCCCATTTTATTCAGCTTTGCGAGCAACGCCGAATTCCGCTGGTCTTTTTCCAGAACATCACCGGGTTCATGGTAGGAAAAGACTACGAACACGGCGGCATCGCAAAGGACGGGGCAAAATTAGTCACTGCGGTGTCAACCTGCTCCGTTCCAAAGTTTACCGTCATTGTCGGAGGCTCATTTGGTGCCGGCAATTACGGAATGGCGGGGCGAGCGTACCAGCCGCGCCTGCTCTTCATGTGGCCCCATGCGAGGATATCAGTCATGGGGCCGGAACAAGCGGCGGGTGTGCTGACTCAAGTAAAACGCGAAGGGTTTGAGGCCCGCGGCCAATCGGCACCGGAAAACGAGCTCGCAGAGTACAAAAAGAGTATCGAGAGTACATATAACGAGCAGGCGCATGCGCTTTATGCCACATCCCGGTTGTGGGATGACGGAATCATTGACCCGGCTCACACTCGCACCATCTTAGCCCTTGGGATTTCGGCCAGCCTTCACTCCGGTTGGGCAAGCCCGTCACACCGCGGACATTTTGGGGTGTTTCGCATGTAATTCCGGAGCTACACCGGTACCATCAAGACAGGGCATGGGCTATGTCTCACGACTCGTTCAGTGGTGCTACCAAGTAACATGTCGCCCAATGAACGGTGGCCGGCGCTTGCCATGACGATCAAGTCGGCGCCACTCCTATGAGCAAATTCAACAATCGACCCTTCGGGGTCTCCTTGACCAAATTCTTCACGCCACTCCCACCTCTCCTCGATAACCGGTTGTATCAGCGGCATTGTCTGCTTTGAACCGACATGGAACAAGCTAAAGGTGACGGCCGTAGCCGGGGAAAGTTTGGCTACTTGGACGGCACGCTCAACTCCGATCTGGGGCTCTACATCTCCACCAGAAGGCACGATCAGGTGACGCAAAGAGATTGCACCGTCACTGGGACTGACAAAGCCCGGCGCCTGCTGAGGCACGAACAAACAAGGAACACATGCGCGGCGCGCCAGGGGTTCGGCAATGGTCTCATGCACCACCCTTTCTAACCCGTCATACTGGTGCGTTCCTAACACCACCAAATCCCCGTCATGCCGATCGACGTAGTCGAGTAATGTAGCGAGGATATCTCTTCCCCTTGCAAAAATCTTATCGACCTCAATACCCAGAGCCCCGACATCACGACGCTTGCTGCCGGGCGAAAGCAACCCCCACCGCTCAAGCGTGGCCCGAACTCCCGGGAACTCTGTCCATTCCAAGGCTTCGTGTTCCTGAGAAACGTGTATAAGGCTCAATCTACTTTGCGCCAGACGCGCCAACTGAAGCGCGTGGAAAAAGGCGGCCTCACTCATCTGAGTAAAATCAGTGGGGTGGACTATGTGGCGGAAAAAGGTCGGGTGAGCCGGCATAGGCGTCCTCCTAATATGCTCATTTCACTGAATAAATATGGAAAGACCACATTCTTGGCAAACGGCCTTTCACCTTAACAATTTAGCATATCCCGGCCCTTACGTTTTCGCACCAGTTTTCCGATTAAGCTCATAA
>CAZPBV010000012.1:7635-9774 GCA_964584675.1 uncultured Bdellovibrionales bacterium | reverse complement strand
ATGAACGCGAACTAGTTATGGCATCGTCGACACCCTCATGGACAGATAACTCTCCGCGCTCACAGTTATCGAGTCGCTTGCACCATATTTCGGCGCTCAATGAAATCCGGCTCATGAGTATGCCCTCATTGCGCGGTGTTGACATTCCTCTTGTCCCCCTTGTGCTCCTGGCATCAGGCGCCGCTCTGCTCATTTGCGCGAATTACATTACTTACCCCCCTATTGGCTGGATCGGATGCGGAGCCCTCGCTGCGGCAATTGTTGTCTATCCGCTCGAAAGACACCTGAAGCGCCAATTGATTGTCCGCTGCATGGGGAACGTGCTGACATTCATTGATGGGCTTCTCGATTTTCAAGTGGCGCTCAATAGCTATCTAGGCGGGCTCGACAAGCGCACGAGCCGCTATTTTCACTGCGTTACGAACACCAAGATAACGACCTATTTTATGTTGCGGCAAATTGAATGGGCGGCAGCGGAGCGTCATCGGACAATGGCTGAGCTTGTGCTCTCGCCAACCGCCTCCAACTACTCCGCACTGCTTCAGTTACTGCATGAGGACCTCGCCTTTCGCGATGGATTCGAATTTAGCGCCGGCGAACCGCATTACGCGCCACTTTCCAAATTAGTTCCTACCACACTGGAATTAGTCTCTGATCTCGAAGAAGGACTAGGTGAGCTTGAGGATGAGATTGAGCACTACAATAGGCAGGTGCGGCCGTTTCAAGAAAAATGAACGTTATTTAGGCTCCGCGCCTGTGGCCTGTGGCCGCGCAGCCAACTCATTATTCAACATGAGGAGCCCGTAGCCGTTATCGCCTATGAGACGGAGCTTGTCGACAATCGATGCGCATACTGCTATCTCCTCCACCTGCTCGCTTAAGAACCATTGCAAAAAGTTACAGGTGGTATTGTCCTTCTCGCCCATGGCAAGGGCGGTTAACTGGTTAAATTTATCCTGCAATTGTTTCTCGTTTTCTAACGCCAACTCAAACGTCTCAAGAACAGATTTAAAGGCAGTTCTCGGCTGAGGAAGCGGGAGCATTTCCACACTACTACCTGAATCAAGCAGGTATCGGTAAAATTTAAGCGCATGCAAAATTTCTTCGTGCGCTTGAACTTTCATCCAATGAGCGAATCCATTCAAACTCTTGGAATCCAGGTAAGCGGCCATCGATATATAGAGATACGATGCCTGAAGTTCAATATTCAGCTGCCGATTAAGTTCGTCTTTAAGCTTGCCAGTTAACATAACGTAGGCCAAGCTTACCAAAGGTATTTGGAATGCTCAATATCCAAGGTCTTTGCGCCCCGAAAGGGATTGCAGCTGCATTTATTTGTCTCGTCGTTAGCGTACTTCCCGCTCAACTCGTTCTTGCCGATACCAATCCAACCGAAATTGTTCGTCAGGCAATCGAGTATTGGCGAGATAAGACCTCATTTGCAGACTGTCAAATGATTATTCATAGGCTAACTTGGGAGCGCACCATGGGGATGCGTTCGTGGACCGAGGGCACTAAGAAATCGTTGGTGCGATTTTATTCCCCCGCCAAAGATGCAGGCAATGCCTCGCTCAAGATTGACGAAGAACTATGGAGTTATAATCCCAAGATCAATAGAACCATCAAAATTCCATCAAGCATGATGCACCAAAGCTGGATGGGATCGGATTTTTCATACAACGATTTGGCTCGTAGCGATCAAATTGTCGAGGACTACAGCCATAGGACGCTCTCGCAAGAATCAGTCGACGGCCACCTTGTCTATACCATTGAAGCCATGCCCAAACCCCATGCTCCCGTGGTGTGGGGAAAGGAAATATTAAAGATTCGAGATGACCACATCCTCTTGGAGCATTCATTTTTCGATCAAGAAATGAAAGTTGTGAAGATCATGTCAACCAAGGAAATCGGCCCCCTTGGCGGCAAACTCTTTGCCAAAGTGATTCGCATGGACAACGAGGAAGAGACTGGCGAGTGGACTGAGGTTCGCTATCAAGAGGCCACATTCGGCGTGGCTCTCCCCCCGCACACCTTTACTCTTGCTTCGCTTTCGAGTCCTCGTGATGAATAATTTTTTCCGGCAGGCGTGGCGAAACTTGTGGAGGCATTCGCGGCGCACGTTACTTACGGCTCTTGGTA
>CAZPBV010000012.1:2284-7625 GCA_964584675.1 uncultured Bdellovibrionales bacterium | reverse complement strand
GTCAATCTTAGTCTTTTTCATGAGCATTCAGTACAGCGCTTATGATACTGCTATTCGGGCAACTACCTCGCTGTTTCAGGGACACCTTCAGGTGCAAGCCAAAGGATACGTAGACAACCCTCACATCAATACCATCATACCGGCAGTAACTTCAGTCCGAGATCGTGTTGTATCAGCACCTGGAGTGGCAACGGCCGCATCGCGCGCAATTGGGTTTGCTCTCATTTCGAGCGCCGAGCGAACTTTAAGCGCCCAAATGGTGGGGATACAACCTTTGCTCGAAGGTGGGGTCTCTACTATCCCGAGCTTGGTAAAAGAGGGGCGCTTCGTTAATGAAACCGATCACGAATCGGTAGTGGTTGGCGCTGCGCTGGCGCGCAATTTAAAAATTGACATTGGTTCTGAAGTGACTTTGCTCGGGCAAGGACGCTCCGGCGCGATGGCCGCTGCGGTTCTTACCGTCGTCGGCATATTCGAAAGCGGATCTCGTGATTTGGACCGCAGCCTTGCATACATTCCTCTCTCAATCTTCCAGGACATCTTTTCAATGGGGGATGCCGGCCATTCGGTGGTAGTTGCGGCAAAGTCTATTGAGCACATTGACGAACTACGAGATGAGATCGAGAGTCGCCTGGGACCCCTGACCAAGACACTCGCGGTTTTGACTTGGGAACAAATTAATCCGGGACTGCGCCAGTCAATCGATTTAGATTTGGCTTTTGGACGGCTGTTCTACTTATGCCTGCTCGTAATTGTAACCTTTGGTGTTCTCAATACCTTCCTCATGACCATTATGGAGCGCACACGAGAGTTCGGCCTTCTTATGGCATTGGGAATGACCCCGCGAGCGCTAACCGCCCTCATTCTATGTGAATGCCTTTTCTTACTGGGCTGCGGACTTTTTCCCGGCATAGCGATTGGGTCGGCGCTCGTTTCGTACTTTCATGAGCATGGATTTTACATTCCGGGGAGCGAGGAAATAATGCGCATGTGGAACATTCCGGGCGCTGTGTTTCCTGAAATTAGCGTAGCGAGTATCAGCCAAGGCCCGCTCGTGTTGATTATTTTCGGACTTCTGGCGGTTCTCATTCCCACGCGCCGTCTACGTAAATTAGACCCGGTTGAGGCGATGCGAGCTGTATGACTGAGAGTTCGCAGATGGGTCTCTTTACAAGACTTGCTTTTCGTCTAGCGACTCGCTCTCTTCTGCGGCATCGCCGCCGCACCGTCATTACACTGGTATCCATAACCTTCGGCATTGCAAGCTCACTTGCTCTGGCGGCTTTGGCCCGCGGTATGAGCACTGAGCTGCGCAAGAATGGGCTCTTCCGAATGCTTGGACATATACAGGTCCATCAAGCCAGTTTCTTAGACGATCCTCTCATAGAAAAAAGTTTCGCCTTGAGCCCTGACCAACGAAAACAACTTACATCTGATAGTCGAATCGAACATTGGGCATCGCGCGTCCGTTTGCCGACGGTGCTGGCGAGCGAAAGAGAATCAATAGGAGTATCGTTGATTGGCATCGATCCCGAGCAAGAACGCGGGCTATCTATCGCCGGGAACATCGACCGCCAGCGCCTCCCCTCCCCCGAAGCTGATGGCATCATTCTGGGGAAAAAGGCTCTTGCCTTGCTTCGAACGGATGTGGGTAAGCGAATCGTGGTCATGCTCCAAGGTCCGGACAATCGCATCGTTGAGCGCGGTTTCTCTATTACCGGAGTTTTTGAATCTGAGTTGGAGTCAACCGAGCGAGCTTTTGCCTTCACCGGCATCACAACCATGCAGCATATGCTTGGAATGGAAGAAAAAGTTACTGAAGTTTCTCTCAGTGTCCGTAATGGCGAGGAGCTTCAAGCTGTGCAGAGATCCGTGGAAAACATATTCCCCGGTCTGGAGGTAAAAAATTGGCGACAACTTGAACCGATGCTCGACGCCCTCGGCCAAATCCAAGACGGGTTCCTCGCCTTATGGTTTGCGATTGTTCTTGGCACTGTGTCCTTCGGTCTTATCAATACACTCCTGATGTCAATTCTCGAGCGAACGCGCGAAATGAGTTTGATGCTCGCTCTTGGTGCCCGTCCAAGATTTATCATGTTACAAGTTACTATTGAATCAGCATGTATTCTCGTGGCGAGCATTGTGGGTGGGGGTGGTCTAGCCGCTGTCGCCATACGCGCCATGGGGGTGGGCATTGACCTATCAGCTTTTGCCGCCGGAACCCAAACTTTCGGTGTTTCTCGCATCGTGTTACCTGTGGTAAACCCGCATGACGTTTTCATGGTGCTTTCACTTACGGTGAGCATGGGATTCATTGGCAGTCTCTATCCGGCTTTTGTTGCCAGTCGAGCGTCGGCTAAAATTGCACCCTAGCCCGGTCTGCTCACCAGCCGACATCCAGGTTCAGGCGGATGTCATTAATAACAAGTACGTGCTAAGAAGCCATAGTAAGGTCAAGTCATGATTCCAATTATAAAACTGCAACGGGTCGTCCGTTCCTACGGTGAGGGAGAGCGCGCTGTTCGCGCACTCAATGGCGTTGACGTGACTTTTGCTCGCGGAGATTTTGCTTCCCTCTTCGGCCCATCTGGTTCTGGGAAGACTACTCTCCTGAATATTATTGGTGGGCTCGATCGCGCTTCGAGCGGGTCGGTATCTGTTTTGGATAGAGAGCTTACCGGGATGTCGCCCGGCGAACTGGCCGCTTTCCGGCTGCGTCACGTCGGTTTCGTGTTTCAGTCTTTCAATCTTATTCCCGTACTTTCGGCTCGGGAGAATGTCGAATTTATTCTGGAGCTTCAGGGAATAGATGGCCATGAGCGCCGCAGACGTGCATCAGAATTATTGGAAGAGGTCGGTCTGTCGGGACTTGAGCAACGTCGACCGGCTGAACTATCAGGCGGCCAGCAGCAACGCGTCGCGGTGGCACGAGCAATAGTATCTCGTGCTCCTATCATTTTAGCCGATGAACCTACGGCGAATTTGGATTCTAAGACCGCCGAAGGCCTCATTCATCTCATGCGCGAACTCAATCGCCGCTACCAGACGACCTTTATCTTCTCCACCCATGACCCGCTGGTGATGAGGAACGCCTCGCGCCTGATTCAAATAAAGGACGGCGCGATAGTCTCCGACAGCCGTGGCGGAGAAGAGATTGAGGGCATGACGCCATAGTGCTAGCCTTTAGATATGTACGAGTCACGCTGGCGAGATGAGGATGCGCAGAGCGCTATTGATCGATATGGAGCGCGGTACGGGGAAGCTCTGGCGCAACGAGTCTACACCTCGCGGCTGATTGGGGCGGATAGCACGTTGGTGCTCCACGGGGGAGGCAACACATCCGTCAAAGCTTCCTATACCACCGTTTTGGGAGAAGTGCGCGAGGCCATCTTTGTTAAAGGATCCGGCTGGGACCTTGACTCGCTTGAACCCCAAGGACTCCCGGGGCTTGACCTAGCCTCACTCTGTTCATTGCGTGCGCTGTCCTCACTTGATGACGAAAGCATGGTGCGCGAGCTCCGCGCGCGCCTTCTTGACCCCGCATCTCCGAATCCAAGCGTAGAGACGCTCCTTCATGCGTTTTTGCCGGCAAAGTTTATTGACCACTCTCACGCCAATGCAATTATCGCTCTCACCAATACCCGGGACGCCCGCCGTATATTAGAAGATTGCTTTGGCGATGAAGTGTTGCTTATTCCTTATATTATGCCCGGATTTGAACTTGCAAAAAGATGCGCTGATATTTTTGACTCCTCCGGTTCCACAAGTTCAATGATACTGCTTAACCACGGGCTCTTCACCTGGGGGGAAACGGCGAAAGAATCCTATGAAAATCATCTCCGGGTTGTTTCGAAAGCCCATCACTATCTTCAAGCTCGTTTGAAGCCTCGAGCGGCGCACTCGAATAATGGCGCGTCTCAAAGTCAAGGTAGCCCTTCTAGCCGGTCTACCATTTCTATTGACACAATCTCTCCGGCGCTTCGTGGCGCTCTGGCCTTACGTTCAGAAAGCTCCATTCACAAGCGCTTTGTTCTGTGTCTCCGAAATAGTGAAGCGGTCCTTCATTTTGTAAACTCGCCCGAGCTTGAATCGTTGGCTCTAACCCCACCTTTAACTCCGGATCATATTATCCGCACCAAGGAGATGCCTCTCATACTCCGTCTATCCGCGGAGGACTCTGTGCATGATTCAGTGCATCGGGCAGTTCAGTTATTTGAAGCATCTTACCGGCAGTATGTTAGTCGCTGCGAGAATCAGCGTGGTGCGGTCCAAGCACACATCGATGCCAAGCCGCGCATCATCCTTATTCCCGGCGTGGGACTCATTGGTGTAGGCGAAACCTATGCCGCGGCCTCCGTGGCTGCCGACATTTATGAACAAACCATTGCTGTAAAATCAGATCTAGCGCGTTTTAATTCTTACCAAGGGCTGCCCGAACTCGATCTGTTTGACGTTGAATACTGGGCGCTTGAACAGGCCAAGCTTCTTCGGTACAAGCCGCTCCCCCTCCATGGCCAGGTCGCCCTCATTACCGGAGGATGCGGCGCTATTGGAGTGGGAATTGCGAAAGCCCTCAAGTCACAGGGCGCCGAAGTAGTAATTGCCGACGTGACAGATACTACCGTCACGGCAAAGGAACTGGGAGTATTCGGCATACACATGGATGTTACCTCGCCGCATGATGTCAAACGAGCAGTATCTGATATTGTGCAACAATTTGGGGGTCTCGACATCGTTGTTCCTAATGCCGGCGTCGCCCACTCTGAGCCGCTCGAAGATATTGCGGCCGAAAAGGCTCAGGCCATAACCGACGTTAATTTCTTGGGCTACTTTTACGTTATGCAGGAAGCAGCTCGCATCATGAAGGCACAGGCGAGCGGTGGAAATATTATCGTTATTTCGTCAAAAAACGTGGCTGCCCCCGGCAAGGAGTTCTCCATTTATAGCGCCACCAAGGCGGCGGGTCATCAGCTTGGCAAAGTGGCTGCTCTCGAACTTGCGCCCCACGGCATTCGCGTCAATATGATCACGCCGGATGCTGTGTTCGGCAGTGATTCTCATCAGAGCGGGTTATGGAAGGCAGTGGGTCCAAAACGCGCGGCAGCGCACGGACTTGCCCTTTCCGAACTACCGACGTTTTACCAGAGCCGCAATCTGCTCAAGACATCAATTAGCGCTGATGATGTGGGGCGTGCAGTACTCTTTTTTGCGACAAACCAGACTCCGACTACCGGAGCGACTCTTCCGGTTGATGGAGGGATCCCTGAAGCCTTTCCACGTTAGCATTATTTTTACGGCCATGCTCGGGTGCGTGAGCGCCGGCTATGGAGAGGACTATTCC
>CAZPBV010000012.1:0-2274 GCA_964584675.1 uncultured Bdellovibrionales bacterium | reverse complement strand
CCTTAAATTCCAACCTGGTATACAGTCATATAAAAGCCAAAGTCTCTCGAATGTTCTTGGACAGGAGACAGTTGCGGCAAATACGTTCGAAGCTCGTGTGGTGAGCCGCGTAACCGAGGATCGGTGGAGATTTGATTTGCACGCCGAAACCCTCGGTGCGCAAGGCGAAAATGTTCGCTTTCAAAGAGAAGCACGCGCTCTCCTAGGGAAAGACTCGACCATGTTACCGGAGGACGATAGGCGCCCGATCAATATGACTGTTCATGTGGCCGATGAATCGCAATTTGCAGTTGTGGGGCGTCTTGATAGAGCCGCGGCAACGTGGAGAGACGACCAATTTTCGGCGACTATTGGAAGACAAGCAATCACCTGGGGGAACGGACTATCATTTCAAGTTGCTGACTTATTTAACCCGTTTTCCCCAGTAGCAGTGGACAAGGAGTATAAGACCGGCGACGACATGGTGGTCGGACAATACACCCTTAATAGTGGCGATGATATTCAATGCCTCGGCGCACCGCGGCGGAACCCCGACAACTCAGAAATAACCTGGGCACAATCCTCCGTTGCCTGCCGAGCACGCATCTCGTTCCACGAAACCGAGACCGGTCTTACACCGTTTCTCGGCGCACACTATGATGACACCGTTATGGGCTTAGGATTTCAGGCGAGCATTGCCGAAGCCGTTGCCCGCATTGATACATCTATCACCCGCAATGACGGAGGAGACAGTGACGCCAGTTTTCTCGTCAATGTTGATCGCTCATGGGAGATATGTGGCCATACTGTTTACTTCTTTGCAGAATATTACCGAAATGGTTTTGGTGTGCATGAGCATGACTACTCATCGCCTCCGCCAGAGTTGACTGACAGAGCATTGCGTGGGGAAGTGTTTGTGCTGGGACGCGATTACCTGAGCGTGGGAAGCAGAGTTGAACTCAATGCCCGGCTTCATGTTCTCGTTGGCCAGATAGTGAATCTGCATGACGCAAGCGATGTGTTTCAAATGCGGGGAGAATTCGACTGGTTCCAAGATGTTCTCGTACTCTTCGGAGCAACCGTTCCCGATGGTAATCGCGGCAGTGAATTTGGAGGCATCGCCACCGATTCTGGATTCTTCCTCTCTGCCCCCCGAGAGGTGTATCTACGTCTTGGTGTCTATTTCTAGCAGAAACAGATCTCCTCAGTCGGTTTCAGATGCTATTATGCTGCAACGGTCAGCATCAGTCGTAACCTAATGAAAGAGCTAAACAAATTTGCACATTTAATTTGAGAAGCATTCCGCCTTTTCGTACAGTAAAAAAAGTAAAAAGCAGTTCCTCCACACGAAACTTTTCTTTCAATTGTTCGAAGAGGGGAATGAGTTCAAGCCGGCGACTATCATTATCAAAAAGGAAAGCTTGATTATGACGACCAATCGCAGAGCCAGACACTTCGGATATTCGTTACTGGAACAAGCGGCGGTGCTGCCGATTGTGCTGGGTGTCGTATTCGGCGCAGTTGACATCAACAACACTCTGCAATCGTATTCCGGTCTCAAGCAAGCAGTAAACAGCGCTTTGCGTTGTGTCTACACCGTTGATGGCGAATGCGTAAAACCGCAGGGAGATAACCGCCCTCGCTATTTTGACTACTATCTTACAACCTACGACCCAACCAAATATTATAGCGAACACGATTACTCTGGAACAGCAAAGCACCTGAATGCTCCTATCCAAGAGTTTAGAAATTTCAAGGCGGCAGTGCTGGGAAGTGTATCCTTTGATATTCCTCGTTACAATTATCAGTTCTCGGTCAACATGCACCAGAAGGTTCAGGCGACGAGCTTTCTCAGGCGTACCGCCCTGCATCCGTATATGACCGGGGGCACGGGGAGGGATCCGGCAAGTTTTAGGTATCGCGATGGGACACACGCCTTTGCTCCCGGAACATTAGAGAACGGTCCTCCAGGAATCGTATCGCCTGAAGTGATTAATTCCACGTCCCACACTGACCTCTCGATCAATGGGGGCAGTGGAGTTCCTGATACCGATATTTCGGAAGGCACATTTAGAATCATGCCGCCCCCCGGGCTCGATACCGGTCGCCCCTGCTTTCGAACAGCCGAGGAAAGGCACGTTCCCTCCGATAGCACTAATTTTGAAAACAGGGGATGCGGCAACGACAACAAGTTTGTCAGCAGCGACGGCGCCAGTCCTGTGGTCATTCACATTAAGGGAGACTCGATAGGCACAGCCGTAGGTGCCTGCGGAAAGGTATTTATTCAGCTTGTCC
>CAZPBV010000011.1:14090-19079 GCA_964584675.1 uncultured Bdellovibrionales bacterium | reverse complement strand
GAGGGGGGCGCAAGAATCTTAGTATGTTGGTTGACGAAATTAGAAGATCCTTTGAGTCTCGATAAGAAAAGTGTGGGAAATGTCAATGCTAACATTCTATTTTCGGTCAGGATTTTCCCCAGAGACCCCGTTCACCATAGCGGAGGCAATAACCTCTGAACTTGTGGAGGCCCAGCGTAAAAGGAAGTGGTCGCGCAATCAGACTACCAATACCATGGAAGTAGTATGACGCTAACCAATTATCATTCAAGATCAGATCTTATGCAGCTTAGCCACAGGGTACATGACCTTTGGCTCTGTGTTGACGATCTGACCCAACTACCACAATCAGGAACACTGAAAATCACGTTATACAATACTGGGAATATCCCTATTGCTGGCGATGCCGTCGGCACTCTTCTAATCTTTAATGTTCTCTCTGTCGACGTTAACGACACAGAAAAAATTGGTATTTATGATATTAATGAAATTACCTACTCCGAGACTGAGAAATTATTAAAGATTGTCGGCTGCGTTCCCTTTGAGGCCAGGATTTACATTAAATCGATCGAATTAGCGCTGGAATTGGTACCCTAATTTTTTTCAGAGACCACGCGCAAAGAAAACAAAAAACGGTCCCGTCGAGCACTCGTGAGCGAGTGTCGAAAAATGTAACTTAACAAAGGCGGCCACCGGAGGTGGTAAACGATTTAGGCAGATTTACGTTCTTGCGGCGCAATTGATACCTCTAGGCCCAATGCGTCAAGCACCGTGAACAGACTCGATACAGTAGGATTGCCTCGCTCAGAGAACATTCGATACATGCTTTGTCTATTAAGCTTGGTGGTGCGAGAAAGTATTCCAATCCCACCATGAGCTTCAGCAACGTTTTTGAGGGCGACAAGAAACCCCTCCAGCGACTTATCTTGAACTGCTGCCGAAAGATATTCAGCAGCCAACTCAGGGCTGAGAAGCTGTTTCTTCAAAAAGGAATCATAGCTTCTAGTTTTCCGCAACTCACAAAGGACAGAGCGCCCGGTATCCAGGCGTGTCACCGTTTTTTTGAATGGCGGCGTCTTCATACGGTCCGGTCACTTGACGGTACCACTCGGCTGCTAGGCCCATGATGAAGTCGCAGGCTTCCTTGTGAATATCCACCGTGCCGGCGGCACCTGCCGCCAGGATGAGTTCCGTAATCAGATAGTTCAAATGCCCGGGCCGTTGCTCGCCATCATCCGAAGGAAGGAGTTCCAACACTCTCTGGGCGAAACTGGCGACGTCAGGAACAATACTTTGCCAATCTTCCAAATTCTTAGGTCCTGAGAGGGTGTCTCCGCAGCGGCGCCGTAGCTCAAGCATTGCAGCGGCAAGTACTCCGATAGCTTCGTTTTGCTTGTAGTACCGGGTGTTCGAGGCACTTCCGTAAAGCGACTTGAACACGGTGAAGACCAAAGCGGTCATTCGCCCTGGCCACGTTTCCCGAGGGCAGGAGCGAATAAAATCAGACACAATCCGGTCATAGGGCTCGCGTTTATCGTTCTGGATGTAAGGCATGGTCCTCCAAATAAGGCGGGTTTCGGGAATTATACGCTGCTCTCCAATCTAGAATACATCCGGAAATATCGGGATGTGTTCTAGATATTTGATATGCAGCCCAAAACTCGCTAGTCTTTCCAGTAGGTTGAATTTAACCAGTGATGATCCTAGGGACGAATTGTAGGAGAGGGAAACGGTAGTGCTTTCTATTCTTGGTATTGGCGGGGCTCGGCCTTTGCAAATTATTACTAATGAATTTCTGCGGGAAGTACATAACGCTTTTCCAGGGAGTCCTGAGAAGCTTGAAGTCAATACTGCCGACCTTTGCGCGGCAATAAGAGGCCGTGCCACGACGCTACCCTTGGACTACATCTTAACAACCGGCAATCGTGACCCATTTAATTCCCACCGGTCTGCTCTGGAGACCCCGACGGATTTAGCCTTCCGTGCCGCTGAACAGGCCCTGACTCGCGCCGGTATAACACGGCAGCAAATAGGACTTATTATCGGAGATTCCAGTACGCCCCTCGAGAGTACTCCCTCAGAAGGGCAGCGCCTTGGAAAACGCTTGGGAATCAAGGTTCCGGCTTATGATGTGTGGGGGGGGTCTTCTTCGTTTGTGCTTCATTTGTCTGTACTGGCGAATCGAAAACCTGAATCAGTGCCGCCATATGTGATGGGAGCTTCGGCAAATGTGCCTACCCAAAGCGTATGCTACGGTGGACACACAGATTCACGCTTCTTTCTGCCGCAATATATTTTCGGGGATGCTGCCGCAAGCTGGGTGGCGTCTTGGCAGACGCCGGGTAGGCTCATGGTGAGAGATGCGGTCTTTATTTCCAAGCCCGGATTCTCGCAGCAGTTCTGCATTGATACCTATGGCTTCATGGCGCTTTCTCCGGAGTTCTATGTAAATCAATTGGCTGATGCCTATACCCAGGCTTTCCGGTTAGCTTTTGAAAAGCATCCCCTCGATCGCGCTCGTACCAAAGTGGTGGCATCTTTCTCTCACCCGGGTGAATTGTCTCGACTGTGCGATCGCTATGAGATACCGATTCATAATCGCTGGTTGAATCAGTCGGCAGCGGGAGATTCTCTCGGGGCATCTCCGGCCTGGGCGCTGAGCGAACATTGGGAGGAACTGTTGGCTGGCGATACGGTTCTTGTCGCATGCGCCGGGGCGGGCCTCAGTTACGGTTACGCGGTGCTTGAGGTTGGCTGAGGGAGGTAGGTATGGGGCTACATATTTTAGGATTCGGAGATGCTCAGCCCTTTACTGTTATTGATAATCCTTTCATCGAAGCGCTCGATGTAGGCACTAATGAACAATGGATCTTAGAGAAAATAGGCATTCGCACCCGGCTTTCTACCTTGCCGCTTAACTATATTCGGGAAACAAGAAATCAAAATGTAGTTAAAGCGCCGGAAGCAGCCTCGATGACTCCTACGGAGTTGGCCGTGCGAGCAGTGCAAATGGCGCTCGATCGCGCTGGAGTCCGGCCCGAGCAGGTAGGGCTGGTTATCTGCAATTGCTGCACCCCGAATTATACCATGCCACCGGAGGCCACCCGCATTGCCGAGGCTGTTGGAATTTCGGCCACTGCTTATGATGTATTTACCGCCTGTCCGGCATTCGCTCTGCACATTGATTATTTGAAAGGGCTTCGCGAAGACACCTTGCCTGAATATGTGCTCTGTGTTTCCACCGCTACCCTAACTCAAAATGTTAACTATAACGATCGTTCTGATGGCGCAATTTGGGGTGATGGAGCCGCTGCCTGGGTAGTCTCCCCAGTGCGTAAGGGGAAACTCAAGGTTATTGACACCGTGTTTATGAGTGACCCGCCGCGTTGTGACGCTGTGGTGGTGGACCGTTTTGGATGGTTTCACCAGGATGGCCGGGCAGTCAGAGATTTTTCGGTGCGCCAAACCGTGCGGCTTATTAAGGATATTGAGACTCGTTATCAGATAGACTGGACGCGCGATATTTTCATTGGTCACCAAGCGAATGCCACGATGCTCGAGCAAATTACCAACAATCGCGAGATTCCAGCTTCTAATCATTGGCATAATGTGGAACGGTTTGGAAATCAGGCTGGGGCCGGAGCGCCGGCTGTCATCTCCAATCACTGGGATGATATCGTTCCGGGCATTCGCCTGGTAATAGCTGTTGTGGGAGCTGGACTCAGTTGGGGTTCGGTGGTGCTGGAAGCGGTGTGACGTTTTCGCATGGCAGAGGAGGGGAAATGAAGAGAATTTTGTTGGTTCTTGCGCTTGGTCTATTTGCCGCAGACCTTCAGTTTGCGGCTGCAGAAAACAGTGACGCGGAAAGGGGCAGGCTCCCCGATGGCCGGGCTTTTCGCACAGATGTTGAAGGGACTCAGGTGGTGGATTACATCGCTGAACTTGAGGTGACCATTGAGCAGCTCAATCGCCGTGTTTTGGGTCTTGAAGATGAGATCAGGGATAAGAAGGGTGCTCTGGAACGGCTTGAGTCGGGTCGGGCGGCTGAAGCGATTCTCAAAGAAAAGAATTTGCTTGCTGAGAATGCGGCTCTCCAGGAGGCTATCGCTAAAAATAGGCCCTCCAGCTGTGATGACCAGGTTCGGGTGGTAAAGGCCGAATTGGACCAGGCACACTCGGATGTTGACATTGAGCGCCAGCTCAGTGTTAAGCGCTCAGAGGAATATGAGTCAACGATAACAAATCTCCAAGCCACTATTGAGGATCTCAAACGTGTGGTAGAGGCTCGCGAGGCGGCGCTCAAGGAGGCGAGCGATCGAGCGGCTGAGGGGCAGGATCAAGCACAAGCCGAAAAATCTGCGGTTGCGGCGATATTGACGGCCGATCCTGCCGTGCCGAGTGCGCTTCCTCAGGAGCAGAGGGCTTCCCTCTCTATTGCGAGGCTTCGAGCTGTTGAAAGCATTCGCGGCAAATTGTTAACCGAACTTAATCAGCTTAAGGGCTTGATTGCTACTCGGGATCAAAATTTCCGGGTGTATAGCCAGAAGCGCCAAACGGTTGCCTTCAGGCCGTCTGTGCTGGTAGCCCGCTCCGGGCGGGATGTGGCTGCTATTCAGCAGGGAATTCAGGCTGCCAACGCGGTGGCTGATTTGTCCGTCTATCGGCGCGATATTTCTGAAATCGAGGCAAAAGCGCAAGATGATCTAGCGCTCATGAGCCGCATGGCGAAGGTGAATTGAGGGCGATTGCCTGCCTATAATTTTTTTGTTCTTCCAAATTTATTCTCGGGCGCTGAGGAAGGAAAGAATTCCCATAAGGCACAGGGCGATGCAAAGAACCTCGCTATCCCCCACGTTGTATTCAACCAATCCGGCAATTTGCCAGGAAAGAAGTGCGCATCCCAAACTAAATACCAGAACATGATCTTTCCCCGCCAGTGGATAGGCGAAGGCAGCGCGAAGGGCACTAAAGATCCACCACAAAAACAGCGCCACAAATTTGTCTTACAAG
>CAZPBV010000011.1:11701-14080 GCA_964584675.1 uncultured Bdellovibrionales bacterium | reverse complement strand
ACCAAACCCCAAGGTTCGAAATCGGATGGGAGAACGAGAATATTGATGATATTGCTATGAAAGTGTTTGAGTTCAGGTGGGATGTCGGGAGAAAATTTTTGCAATACCGGACTATTTCGAAATCCAATTCCCAGCGGGTAGCGGGTAGTAAGCTCCGTGCCGACCTCCCAAATCACGCTGCGCCCCCCGGCAATGAAGAAATCTTGAGAAGATTCCATGAGTCGTTCTCTCACCGGCTGGAAAAGGGTCAGACAAAGAACAGATAGGGCCAAAACAGGCCAAAGCCAGCGGCGAGCATGAAGAAAAAGAAACACTGTAGCGCTACAAAGGAGTCCTGCCCAGGGGCCTCGTTTTAAGTTAATAAGCACGGCACTTACCAACAGAGGGATTGCAACAGTATAGAGAAAGCATTTGCAGTGTTCCCAGTCTCCCGCGTCTGTCGGAGTTGACCCAAAACGCCGCAAGTCGATCCATGTGCTCCGGAACGATAGCGTCAGCGTTACCAACGCGAGCCCTAAAAGGGAGATCCGCAACTCAGCCGAAGGCGAGAGCGACGACAAGAATCCGCAAGCGGTGAATAGGGCCGTATTGAGAACGCCCCACACCCCTAAGAGGGGCTGGCGATTTTTCTGGGTCGCCGGTGTCTTTGTAGAAAGCAGAGTTGCTGTGCCGAGAGCGCACATCAGGGTGAGAGCAAGTTGCCCGGACTCGGTGACTTTGCCCAAAAAAAGGCGCGGCACCGACGGGAAAGCTCCTTCGACGACCGAATGAAGCGCCGCCAGAGTTTGACCTGCAATGAGGCTCACGAGGAACAGGCGATACCAGCCGCGATCAGAAATGTCGTGGAATACCAGCATGAGGCAGCCATAAAACAGCAAGACGGGAGCGGCTGGAAGGCTTCGGCCCAAGTTGATGCCGAATAGAGCGCTCAATGTGAGGGCAATCACGAAGAAGAGAAATGGCGCAAATACTCTGTTGCTCGAGATATGTTGATACAAGGTCTGACGATGCTGGAGAATCCACAGCAGTATAAGCGGTATGAGGCAAAGGTAGCTTAAGGAAAGCTTGAGCGGCAGCAGAAAAAGACCGACTGCTGCCAGGATGCGACTAAGAGGGGGCCTGTTGGCGCATACGCCAAATCGATCGAGCAGGGTGTTCATTGTCCCTTGCTTGCTCTATACTGCTGAAAAGATGGTGAGGTTGTTGTACATGCGGCGAGCCTACAGTGATGAATGTACCAAGTCAAAAACCTGTGCCACAGATCGATAGGTTGTGTTTTTGCTCCGCCCGGCCCGGCGATAATGTATCGGGCGCGCGCTGGACCGTTATGGGAGCAG
Source organism: uncultured Bdellovibrionales bacterium (assembly GCA_964584675.1). Classification (GTDB taxonomy): domain Bacteria; phylum Bdellovibrionota_C; class UBA2361; order UBA2361; family JBGSMV01; genus CAZPBV01. The sequence continues at coordinate 12,743 of CAZPBV010000011.1, read as the reverse complement.
TGCTAATCATTGCTTGGGGATTCATGTTGGGACCGCTCGCCTGCGCTGAAAGCGGCGACCCGGTGCCGTCAACGTCGGCTTCTGCTTGGGCTCCTACTTTATCGACACTTGAGCGTGGCATGAGTTATTATGATGTCGTTCGCTTACTCGGGGCCCCGCTGGACAAGAAGGAACTGGAATCTCGCCGCGGCGATATCTGGAAATACCCGAATCAAAAAATCATCTTTCAGGGCGGAAAAGTCGTTGCGTGGATGCGAGAAGATGAAGCTGGAATCGCGGGGTCGGAGTCTTCGGCCGCTTCCGGCGAGGACGGGTCCTTGATGGTTACTCAAGAAAAGGACCTTGATAAGAGAGACCTTGAGAATTTACTCGGGGAAATTGTTTCAGACCTAGACCAGAAGCAGCTCAACTGAAATCAACGGGTACGACCTCTGTCAAACTAACCAGGTTGCCGTCGCTGGATTCTTCCTCCACAAAAAGATCGGCTTGTGAGAGGTGGTTAGCGATGGCGTCCTCTGAGGGTGGCTCGGTGACAATGGATTTCGTTTGCACTTCCAGCATTTCTTCAGGGCGTGGAGGATTGAGTACATGAGGAGAAACAGCATCGAGAAAATGCCGAATGCCCCGCTTCGCAATGAGCGGCAGGCGCTCAAATTGGCCTGGATCCTGCAAGTGCACCTTGCCAAGTATCTGGCCGTCGCGCATGCTCATTTGAATACAGCCAAGATCCTGCCGATCATGAGCGGTTACAATGAGGGCATAGTCGATGCGCTCGGGAACAACCGAATCGACCAAATTGAGTTCAATCCGCGGCCAGCCTTCCCAGTCACTGACGTCAAGATCAAAAGAAAATCTGTTCCCTAACTTAATTTTCGCCGTCTCGCCGAGGGCTTTTCTCATTACATTCATGGCCTGTAACATGAGCGTCTGCCGCGCCTCGGCTTGCTTTTGGGACTCGTCTGATTTTGACTCTTGCTCCTTCAGCTTGCGATTAAGACGGCTCGAAAAGAGCTCCACCGTTGAGCCAACTGACCCAAGGCCG
>CAZPBV010000011.1:0-11691 GCA_964584675.1 uncultured Bdellovibrionales bacterium | reverse complement strand
GGCCGGTTCCATGTCCACTGCTTGGGGATTGACGGGGGATCTTAGCCATTCCGGTACTATCGTGTCTTTACCACGCTCCTGTACTAGAAATTATCGGGAATTCAGGGCATGTGCTCAACTCGCCGGATCGGAAATACGTAATTTTCGTATTCAAATTAGGAAAAGAATAATGATCGTAACCAGTCACGCCTTTGGCGTGGTCACGTCCTATGGCCGCGTGAGGGGGGTCGATAGCTGTTCTTCGCTGTCTTGATTTCCATCGGCCTCTGCAAAATCTGCCAGCACTTCTTTTGCAAAATTAGTAACAACTGGATTGGTCGATGTGCCGGAGATCTGCTTTAGATAGCTGACCACATCATCTTCGAAACTCACATGATCCGCAGCGCCCTTTAGAAGATCCTTGTCAGCGTCGGGGTTCTTGCCCGAGGAGAGCATATCAACAACGGCTTTGACGCCATCAAGCCCTGCATTCAAGAGGGACTTCACCGCTAAATGGGAGTACTGATCCCGTTTGCTGGCAACCTCTAGTAAATAGGGCATTGCCTCCTGATCTGGAACAACTTCCCCGAGGCCGATGCCGAGAGAATAATAACCATCTGGGTCGCCCTTTTTTAAGGTGTTTTCATAGAGAAGCTCGACAGCAAGACGAGACCCCTGATTTGTAATGGCGGCTACAGAGGCTTCCCGTAAGGAGTCGTTCGAATCATTGAGTTGATCCCCCAGGTACTTAACCACGTCATTCTTACCGACGGTGAGTTCAAGCGCCTCGGCGTAGGTATCGGCCTCATCCTCATTCTTTGAATTCTTGATGCCGTCAACCAAGAACTTCACATTATCTACCCGGCCGCTCACTGCCAAAACCTCCGAATAGTAGCTACGTTCATCGGGTTTTACATCAGGCGATGTCACCAGCGCGCGCACCGATTTATACAAAGAGTCGCACCATGTGCAGTTGTCCCCTAGTTGGGTAAATTGATCGAGCACAAGGTCGTCATAATCAGCAGCACCATCTCTTATCGCTTTAAGGGCTTCATCTGCTGTCTTGTAGATGTCAGTCGCAGGCTTTTCTTCCCGGTCCATGACATCGTCATCGGACTCTTCCGTATTGTTTCCCTGGTGTGAGTTCAACGGAGACCGTGAAATGCCGCCGTGGTCACCGGTGCCCGAGGTTGGACTCTCGCCGCCGCTATCGCTTCCTGCTCGTGCCGTAGTGGTCTTATCGCTAGCGCTATTCCCGCTTCCCGTGTCGCTGCCCTGCTTAGAGGAAATTGCAAAAATAAGCGCAGCCCCGACTAAAACGACAATTAATACCGGCAGAAGTTTCTTCATAAGCAGCGGATCTCCTTGGTATACTCTTAATGCAATTACCGCCATTAGGAAAGCGTGGGTTTCTACTGTAAAGTTCACGGGATACCACCTAATTCAAGAATAATTCGCCCCCTGCCGATAATTAAAACAAGGGTTTGCAACGGTGAGTTTGGTATGACGAGGCAGCTTATTTCCGGCAAGGCCTACCAGCTATTTTTGGACGAGCTTGCAAAACACTTGGCGTCGGCTGAAACAGCGCTTGATCATACCCCTACGGAGTACGAGGCCGAGGAGCTTGGGCGTAACTTTCATACCCTGAGGGGCGGGGCAGGTTTCCTTGGATTTCCAGAAATCGCGCAGGCCGCAGCCGACATTGAACAGCTCATGGTTAAGTCGCAGGATGCTATGGTGCAGCGCGCTGAGGAGGCGCGTGATGTGCTCAAGGAACTTGAGCGTCTCGCTGACCGGCTGCCTTCGCCAAAACCTAAGCAGGATCCCTGACACATGCCGGATATATTGGTCCTTAGCCGACAGACTGAAGATTGTTTGCGTCTCCAAGCCGCAGCCAAACAGCATGGTTACCGCGTAAAAACAACCACCGAGATTTCCATCGCTCGCGAGTGGATTGACCTGAAGTGCTTTGAGGTGCTGTTCCTCGAAAGCAGTTTTTCCGAGAAGGAACAAAAAGAGTTGGCTGACTTGGCGTGGTCACAGCAACCGCTTGCCACTGTTGTTTGCTTCAATCTAGATGCGCGGTCTCCCTATCCGGGCCCGTCACGGTTGTTTGGGGCCGAAGTTGCGTATGGCAAAGACGCCTTGTCGCAAATAGAAGAGATTCTTGTGATGGCATCGAGCCGCTCGGGAAGGCCGGCGGCGCGTGGTGCCGGGAGCTTTCGCATTCTGGTTGTGGAAGACCTTGATGCTCCGCGCGATATTATTTGTTCTTACCTTGAAAGCATGGGTTTTCCTGAGGTCCGCTCTGTTGCCAGTGCCGAGGAGGCGCTGCGCCTATGCGAGGCGGATCCGGATGGATTTTCTTGTGTGGTGACCGACATTCGTATGCCGAATATCGATGGCCGGGAACTTATCTCTGTTTTGCGGCGGCATGATAAGTTGCGCGGGCTTCCCATTGTTGTCCTCACCTCTTTTGGCACGGCGGATTGCCTGGTTGATTGTCTAAAAGCCGGCGCCAGCGGCTTTTTGGTCAAGCCTCCCAAGAAGGTGGATCTTAAACGGGAGTTGGAGCGCGCCCAACGCATTGCAGCAGGCCATGCCAGCCCGCGCTTAGCCACTCCCCATGAGGCGGAACTCTTGCGTGATGAAATTGAAGCGCGAATGCAGAAATCGTGGTAAAGCCGCTGTTATTATAGCAGTCCCACCACAAGGCTACTCCTTTCCGACATTTCTAATGAGGACTGCTCTCGTTAGGCAACATTTTTTCAAAGAGCGCTCGAAATGATTCATTTGGGCTAAGGATTATTTTCTGAGGTTCCGAAACCATCTCCATTCGAATAGGCAGCTCCTGGTGTTCTGCCACAATTGTTTCAGCTAGAGCTCGTTCATCCGATAGGTTAGAGCGAGAAGTCCCGTCCGGCGCATCGGGAAGGTCGGCGGGCTCCTCACGCGCGGAGATAAATCGCCTCAATGCCTGGCGAATTTCATGCTCCACAGTAGCCCGCTCATAGTAATGTCCCGACGCGCTGCAAATAGTTTGATTAATGGTATGTTCAATCTTCCTAAGATCTATGGGACTATCAGCCGCCGGCGTGAGTATTACCAGGTTGCCCCCGTTTCTTCGAACAAAGAGCGCGTCAGGATAGAGAGCGCGAAGATTTCGGGCCATGACCCGGAAAATTTCATCGGCCCGATCGGACCCTAGTTGGTTATTGAGCGGGCCAAACGGTTCAAGCCGAACTTCAAACCAGGAGTAATCGCGAGGTTCCGTAATGGGGAGAATATGGCGAATGGACGTCTCCATAAGGAGCCCAAGCCGCAAGACACGGGCTGCGGGGCCGATTTCGGGGTCCATGGCATTCTGGTTATTCTGATGAATGATGGCATGGACCTGTTCGATGCTCGTCAATGTCTCGCCGTCGGCAAGCACTTGGCGCGCTTTGTTCAGAGCCTCGTTGGCTCCCTCCACAGACTGAATAAGATTTTTTGAAGCAGCGCGCACTTTAATGTAGGGAGTAGGTTCAAGGAGCAAAAATCTGCCATCCCCCGAGGACTCTTTGAGCCGGTGCACTTGTTGGTCGATGGACGCGAGCGCTTGACTGATTTCATCAGCACTTGGGCGCTCAGAAATGCAGATGGCGGCTCCAATAAAATTGAGAACCTGGCGCTGCCGCGGGAAAGCAGAATTTGCTGTGTCGGACAGAGCGGCAAGAAGGGTGAGCTTTCCTGCGTCAAATTCGCCATTTCTTGTATCAAGGCAGGCACGGAAGGCTGATGGATTGAGCCTGTCCCCGTATTCGTTTATGAGATGTAGCAAATACTCTTTATGGAAGTTTGCAGAAGGGGCGCTGCACTCAGCGAATATAGCTCGCATGCGAGTGCGAATCTCAAGACGATACTCGGCTTCGGCCGCTAGCTTGCTTTCCAAAGGCACCAGCTCCTCTCGCCTTTTCATAGCAGCGATCCGAAACCGTTCAATAGCAGCCAGCGAAATGCTTGCTTTATCGCCGCGCGCTTCTACGACAATGGCAAATTCGTCTCCGCCAAGTCTGAACATTTCAAAGGGGATGTCACCAAATTCCTTTCGCGCCAGCTCACTAAGCCCGCTAAAAAGAGCATCCACTCCTGATTGCCCTAAGCCGACGCGATTGGCTTCGCTGACTCCTCGAACGTCGAAGCCCACTAGTATCTTAGGGCCAGGAATATGCTCAGCGACATCGGCTAGTCCCGCGCTCGAATAGAGAGTTGCTTTAGTGCGAAGCTGGGTTAGGCGATCGCGAACAGTATGCGGGTCTTGAGGGGTTGTAAAGGAGAGTCCTAGAGAAAGGCTTTCGAGCGGGGAGACTTCGGCGCTCAGGTCTCGTATCGCTGCCTGAGGAGAAATGTTCCGCTCGTGAGCCCAGGTGGTGAGAGCGGTGACAAGGTTGTCGACCACGCGGGGTGATTCGGCTGGCGGCGGTTGGAGGAGCGTTTGAATCTTTTCGGCGAGGGAGTGTCGTTCTCCAAGAACCTGCCCTGCCATCTTGAGCACAACCATTTCAGGGCCGTTCGGTCGGGTTTGCGACAATGTTACACTGACTCTTTGAACCTGTGGGTGCCGTGTGCCCTCAATTGAGTAGACGTAAGAAAGAGAGTCGCCTATGGCGCCGGCCCCTTGGAGGTCGGGAGCAGTCGGTTGAAAATCGGTCATAGCGCGTGTTTGTCGGATCAAGTTAGGGATACAAATAGCCTCTTGAGCGTTATGGAAATCTTCAAAAATGAGTCGCCTAAGAGTGTACTTGCCGACAATGAAATTGCCGGGTTCCTACGGCCTTTGCGGCGTTAAGTAGAGTTCGGAGAAGGAGCCTGGCCCTTACAGCTTGTGCGACGAGTATTTATTGTCCCTCCGTAAGAATAGGTTACATGTGACGGCAGTTCGGCCGGGGATTTGCCCGTATTGCCTGCACTTTCAAGTCCTTGCATACTGCGGGCTGTGAATTCACCGTTTCTAAAAAGGCTTCGTGAAAAGGTCATCATTGCAGATGGGGCAATGGGGACTCGCATCCAGACCTATGACCTCAGCGCCGATGACTTTGATGGGTTAGACGGGTGTAACGAGTACTTGGTGCACTCTCGACCCGCTATTATTCAGGAAATCCATGCCTCTTATTTGGAGGCCGGGGCAGACCTCATTGAGACCGATAGTTTTGGCTCGAGCTCCATTGTGCTTGAAGAATATGGTATCGCCGACAAGGCCTTCGAACTATCCAAGCAATCTGCCGAGATAGCTAAAGTTGTTGCCAATGACTTTTCTTCATCTTCGTGGCCTCGTTTTGTCGCCGGGTCGGTTGGCCCGACCACAAAGCTCCTCACGCTGGGGCATATCAGCTTTGATGACATGTATCGTTCCTACCTTCCGCAATTATGTGGATTGCTGGAAGGCGGCATTGACTTATTTCAGATAGAAACGTGCCAGGACATTCTGCAGTTAAAATGCGCTGTGATTGCGGCGGTAGATGCAATGAAAAAAGTGGGACGCCAGGTGCCCATCTGCGCCACTCTCACCATTGAAACTACCGGCACCATGCTCATCGGCACAGAAATTGCGGCTGCCTTGGTAGTCCTTGAAACCTTGCCGCTTGATGTCGTAGGCCTCAACTGCGCGACCGGCCCCGACATGATGCAGGAGAATGTGCGTTTCTTGGGACGGACCAGTTCTCGACCTTTGGCGGTTATTCCCAATGCCGGTTTACCGCGCAATGACGGCGGCCGGGCAGTGTACGATCTGACACCCAGTATGCTGGGTGATTATCACGAAATGTTTGTTAAGGATTTTGGGGTGGCTATGGTGGGCGGCTGTTGCGGCACGACAGCAGCCCATATTAAGGAACTCTTTGATAGAGTCGGTGGATTGACGCCAAGAAACAGGCCGCACGATTTTCCATCGCATGTTTCGTCTACTTTTTCTGCTGTGCCGCTTGATCAGGATGGTACATCTCCGCTCATTATCGGAGAACGTTGCAACGCCAACGGTTCCAAACGTTTTCGCGAGCTGCTCCTAGCGGAGGATTGGGAAGGCATTGTTGAAATGGGACGCGACGAGGTCGCCGAAGGGTCGCATGTTGTGGATGTTTGCACTGCCTACGTTGGTAGGGATGAAACTCGCGACATGCGGGAAGTCTTGTTCCGATTTGGCTCTCAGGTTACCGCTCCGGTGATGATTGATTCGACTCAGATCGATGTGCTAGAGGCGGGGCTTAAGCTCATCGGCGGTCGCGCCATCATTAATTCCATCAATCTTGAAGATGGTGAAGACAAATTCGATCGTATTTGCGAGTTGGCGTCGCGCTTTGGCGCAGCTCTCATAGCTCTCACCATCGATGAAGACGGTATGGCAAAAACCGCCGATCGCAAGCTGGCGGTGGCCCAGCGCATTTTTGACCTTTGCACCAAGCGGCATCGAATACCTCCCGATGCGCTTCTCTATGATCCGCTGACTTTTACCATCGCCTCTGGAGATGAAGATAGCCGAAAGGCTGGGGTCGAAACGTTGGAAGGTATCAAGCTCATCAAGGCTCGTATTCCGCAGTCACGAACAATGCTTGGGCTTTCAAATATTTCCTTTGGTTTAAAGCCATACCCGCGCCAGATTCTCAATTCTGTCTTTCTGGCGGAAGCAATTAAGCACGGACTTGATGCGGCTATTGTTCATTCTAAGAAAATATTGCCTCTTCATTCGATTGCGCCCGAGCTGGTGGGCATAACTCAGGATCTTATATATGACCGCCGGAGGGACGGGTATGATCCCTTGTTTGTTTTCATTCAACATTTGCAGGGTGCTCAGGGCGGCGGCGGTGGAGAGGCCAGTACCGACCAAGGCACCCTCGAAGAGATCCTCAAAAAGCGCATTATTGACGGTAGAAAAACAGGCATCGAAGCCCTTCTTGATAAGGCCCTGCAGAGCTATTCGGCGATCGAGATTGTTAACACTATTTTGCTTGAAGGCATGAAGGTGGTTGATTTGTTCGGATCGGGAGAGATGCAGCTCCCGTTCGTGTTGCAGTCGGCCGAGACAATGAAGAAAGCGGTGGCCTACCTGGAGCAATTCATGGATAAGAGCTCCGGACCGATGAAAGGCCGCATGGTAATCGCTACGGTTCGGGGTGATGTGCATGATATCGGCAAGAATTTGGTTGATATCATTCTTTCTAACAATGGGTACTCGGTCGTTAATCTTGGCATCAAACAGCCTCTCGATGCCATTCTGCAGGCGGTTGAGCAGCACAAGCCGGATGCGGTAGGGATGTCAGGGCTGCTCGTTAAGTCCACCCTGGTCATGAAAGAGAATCTGGAGGAGATGGCGCGGCGGGGAATTTCCATACCGGTCATCTGTGGAGGAGCCGCCCTCAATCGCGCTTATGTGGAAGTAGATCTGCGGAGAACCTACACCTCAGGGCCAGTGTACTATGGGGCAGATGCCTTTACCGGGCTTCAGCTCATGGATGAGCTTACCGGGCAAGTCAGTGAAAAGAAAATGACCGCGGTGACGGAGGTTGCGGCCGAGCGTCGTGGTGAAATGCGCGTGGAACGCGAGGCCCGCATTGCTGAGCGCTCTCGCGAGGTGATTGGCTCTGGTACCACCGTATTGGATGACGTTCCCGCTCCGCCATTCTGGGGGTGCCGTCATGTCACCAGCGCCGATATTAACTTGCCGGAGATTTTTTCTTTCATTAACCGTAAAGCGCTGTATGCGAATCAGTGGATGTATAGACGCGGGAAACGCTCAACCGCTGAATATCGCGAGTTTATAAAGGAATATGTTGATCCTTTATTTCATAGTTGGTGCCAGCGCGCGATAGAGCGTCAATGGCTTAACCCGGCGGTGGCCTACGGATATTTTCCCTGTCAGAGCGAAGGAAACTCCCTCATTATTTATGACCCCAAGGATCATGCGCGCGAAAGGTGCCGAATTGACTTTCCGCGCCAAATTGCCGACAAGCGCCGCTGCATAGCCGACTATTTTTTGCCTCGCAGCAGCGGCCGCTTAGATGTGGTGGCGTTTCATGTGGTAACCGCTGGAGCGCGAGCCTCTGAAGTATGCCGAGAGTTATTTGCTTCCAACCAATATACCGACTACCTGCATTTCTATGGGATTTCAGTGGAGACCGCCGAGGCGTTGGCGGAGTATTGGCACCGCGCTATTCGGCATGAGCTGGGAATAGCCGGACAAGACGGCCAAACGATAGAGTCTCTTTTTCGGCAAACGTATAGAGGCGAGCGCTATAGTTTTGGCTATCCGGCCTGTCCCAATGTGGAAGATCAAGAGCATCTATTCAAAGTACTGGAGCCCGAAAAGATCGGGGTAACATTGAGTTCAGAATTTCAGCTGGTGCCTGAGCAATCCACTTCAGCCATTATCGTGCACCATCCGGAAGCGTGTTATTATTCAATCGGGTGATGGCCTCGGGAGTGCTCATGCTAAGCGCAAACAATCCGCAAGGGCCTGCCTGATGGCTCGAAATTCCTGAGGGGCGCGCTCGGCTGCGTTTTCTGTGGAAAGCAAATATTCGGCGTAGAGCACGCCCGCCTTGCGCTCCGTTCCCAAACTGGCGGCAATATAGGAAAACTCTCCCGAATGCCCGGGGCTTGAAATTGGAGCGGCGCACTCCCATGCCATGGCCACAGCATCCGGACGTTCGGAATTTTCAACTCCACGGACTGGGCGAAGGCTGCGCATTCGAATATTTCCTGTCTTGAGACGCGGAATAAGCTGATGGTCATGCGGCTCGTAGGTATAGACGATGAATCCTGCGAGCGATGTAAGGGGGATGACTCGTTTCACTAAAGTGTCAAGACATTCGGCGGTAGAGGACCCGTGTGCGAGAGCAAGGTAGAGATTTTCAAGCCCGTTCTTGAGGCTTTCATCCAGGGGGGCGGTCAGTGGTCGACGCAGGACGGATGCTTCCTTTGGTAATCGGTGAAGGTTGCCTTCAGGATCAAAGGGAGTGTCCTTGCCGAGCGCCTGAGGCATGAGGGCTCGATATGCCGCTGAATTTTCCTTGAGTTTCTCATTAAGCGTGTTGAGAGCATTATCCCCCAGGCCGTCGTGCAGCAATTTTTGGGCTGAGCGCCAGTCGTGAGCGGCGGTTGGATAAGTTGCGGGATCGTTGGCCCGCGCCAAAGCTTCGCCAATTTCGCAGAGTTTTTTAAGGTAGTCGCTCTGTTCCTTGAGTTCGGCTGCTGAGCCTTGTTCCTGGGGTGACAGCCCCGCTTCACCGTAGGCGGCAAAACGAACCCGGGGATTAATGGCCCATGATGAGACAAGCGCATGGGCTAATGTGAGAGGTGAGAATCCGAGAGAGTCGTTGAGTGTCTGGTCGAGGGAAGCATTCTTTTTTACTACCGCGCGTAAATAAACTGATGGGTAATTCCATGCGATGAGCAGGTGGCCGAGCTGGCGCAAAATGGCGGTAAGCCGAATGGGCTCGGCATCGCGCTCGTCTCGTTCAGCAAGTACGGTTGCCGTGGTGCTGGAGATAAGCACAGCTTCGAGGCGCCGTATCTGGGGGCTCATCTCGCCGCTGAATGTGTGGGTGGAAATGGTTTCCCCTGGGACCGAAAATGTCTTCTTAATGTTCTCAAGTCCCGCTGCCTTAAATAATGACAGGGGGTTATCAAAGGAAAATGACTCTCCTCTGTCGGTAATATGAGCGCTCAGTTCTCGCAGGCAGTACAGGTAGAGAGAAATGTCTTGAGTGAGATCTTGCAGCAAGAATTCGAGGCTCAGTTGATAGCGCCCTTCTGCGAGACCACGCTGAATTGACTGGTAGACCGCGGGATTGATGGGGAGCCACATACGATTAACGTGTTCGCAGGCTCGCTGTAAGCGAGCAGAGGGAGATATGTGTTGAGGTGAGCGGGCAGTCATACAAGGTGAAAATCCAAGAATGAGAGGGTGTGCAAATAGCGTTCCTTTCCAAAAAGACAAGTAATTTCAGGCTTCTTTTTGGGCCATCGGGTACGCCGCTAGAAGAAGGACCGCTCTTTTTGCGCAGGTTAAGAATTCCCTCATCTTTTTTTCATACCGCACCGAATGATACCGTAAGCCCCTGGAGTTGTAGTTATGATTCGGTTGTTGTTTGGCCTTTTCATTAGTGTTGTTATTTCCCGTTGGTTGTATTCAGAAGTTGCCCTTTCTTTGCCGCAGGCGGTTCCTTTAATCGACTATGCACTTGAGGCGGTTTCTATCCCTACTCACGACAAGTGGAGGGTCGAGCCTGTCAAAGATGCTCTCGGACTACTCGGTGTGGGAAGCGATGACGTCATGGTGAAAGAGGCTGAAACCAAGAGAACAGCCATGAGGCAACGCCGGGCGCTGCGGGACATTCTTTAGATGTATTAATATTAGTATCGCTATCTTCGTGCCTGTTTCGGCAGCCTGAAGGTAATTGTAGACAATCGGCCTTGACAGGGCAAAAAAACAAGATAAAATGCCCCAATGGGGCAAAATTTCACAAGAGCGCTTCAACTTCCTGATCTTACTAAGCAATCTGTGTTTTTGTGGGGACCAAGAAAGGTTGGAAAAAGTTCCTGGATTAAGCAAAATCTTAAAAATTGTATCTGTATCGACTTGCTTTTGAGCGATGTTTTTAGCGAGTATGCAAGTCGGCCGGCTTTGTTACGAGAGCGCTTTAGTAGAGAGTGCGCACAAGGGAATCCTATCGTTATTGATGAGGTGCAGCGATGTCCCTCCCTACTGGACGAAGTCCACTGGTTGATTGAAAATAGCTCCCTCACATTCTTGCTGACTGGGTCAAGTGCGCGAAAGCTTAGGAAGCAACATGCAAACCTGCTTGGAGGGCGTGCGTGGCGTAGGACTATGCGCCCTCTCTGCGCCCCGGAGATTGGAGAAGTCGATCTCGAGAAGGCCATACTCCAGGGATTGCTTCCGCGACATTACCTATCGCCCAGTCCACAGGAGGAGCTTCGATCCTATGTTGCGGACTACCTCAAAGAGGAGATCGCTCAAGAGGCGCTTGTGCGGAATCTTCCGTCCTTTTCGGATTTTTTGAGAGTAGCAGCAATCAGTACGGGTGAATTGCTTAATTATTCTAATGTTGCGCGAGAGGTCGGGGTTTCGCCAAAGGTTGTTCGAGGTTATTTTGAGATTCTTGAGGACACGCTCTTGGGTTTTCGTATTCCCCCATGGTCCAGGAGTAGAAATCGTCGAATGGTGGAAACTGAAAAGTTCTATCTTTTTGATGTCGGAATAAGCAATTTTCTTGCTCGCCGAACCCCAAGAAGCGGTTCAGCAGAATTTGGGAAGAGCTTTGAACACTTCATGCTCATGGAGCTTTTGGCATTTCAAGCTTATAGAAACCCTGAGCTTGAAATTCGATTTTGGCGTACCTCGAACAGACAAGAAGTCGACTTTATTCTCAATGACCGGGAAGTCGCCATTGAAATCAAGACATCGAGTCGAGTTCACGGCGACGATGTGAAATCTTTGGGTCTTCTTTCCGAGGATGGCCCAGTGGGAAAGAGAATGGTTGTCTCACAAGAGAGCCTGCCGAGAACAGTACAGGATCGGTTCGGAAGAATCGAGATTTTGCCTTGGCGCGAGTTTCTCTCGCAGTTATGGGCGAATGCGATTGTCGACCAGCGATTTTGAGCGGTCTTTAGCGGAATGGGCTGAATTGTGGCAATATGACTGGTATTTTCGCAGCCGCC
>CAZPBV010000010.1:11433-19510 GCA_964584675.1 uncultured Bdellovibrionales bacterium | reverse complement strand
GGTACAAGCGGAGGCCGAGGACGTGGTTTTTTCTTTTGAAAAATTTCAACGATCCGCGGGACCACGAATACCAAAAGAGCCACCACTACCAGGGTGCAAATGACAAGCATGAGAGCAGGGTAGAGCAACGCAGCGGATATCTTACGCCGCAGATCCAGCTGGGTCTCTAAATAGTCAGCCAAATTTCCCAAAACCGCATCAAGCGTGCCGGACGCTTCGCCGGAAGCAACCATGTTGACATACAATTTGGGAAAAGCTTTGGGAAAATTCGCCATAGCTTTTGCTAATGCACTTCCCTCTTCAACCTTTTCTTTTATATCAATCACTATACGTTTAAGCGTAACGGACTCCACTTGGTCGGCAAGGGCTGCTAGGGCGCTCACGAGGGGAAGCCCGGCCGCCACGAGAGTGGAAAGCTGACGGGTAGCAATGGCTAAGTCTACGAGGGCAACACGATCGGTTCGAAATAACTGTTTGATATCACGAGACGGGGTCTTTGCCATCGCCTCTTTAACGTCAGTTGGGAAAATGCCCTGAGAGCGCAACCGTTGGCGAGCCACACGCATGTTTTCGGCGTCAAGAGAGCCTTTCACTTGTTTTCCGGAAGCATTGAGAGCAATGTATTCAAATACCGGCATGATACAGGTTACTTTCAGCCATTATCCTCATGCGTGGCAAGGAGAACCTCTTGCACTGAAGTCATCCCCTGCAACACCTTCGTGGCGCCATCGGCTCGTAAGGTTACAAACCCCTTTCGCAGTGCCGCGGTCTTAATGGTATTAGAATCAAAACGTTGCAAAATCATGGAACGAATTTCTTCATCAATCAGCAGTAATTCGTGGATACCGGAGCGCCCGCTGTAGCGGGTATTTTGGCATCGGACGCATTCTTTCGTGCCTGGGCGAAAAGCAGCGCGATTTCGTGTTTCGAAAGGATTGAGGCCTAATTCGAGCAACTCCTGATCGCTCAGCTCGTAAGCCTCTTTGCAGTCTGAGCAGAGTCTTCGCACTAAACGCTGCGCCATCACGGCAAGTAAACTTGAGGCAACCAAGAACGGCTCAATGCCCATGTCGAGAATGCGCGAAAGCGCTCCACAGGCGTCATTAGTATGGAGGGTAGAGAGCACAAGATGACCGGTCAAAGACGCCTGAACAGCAATTTCGGCGGTTTCGGTATCGCGAATTTCTCCCACCATAACCACGTCCGGGTCCTGACGAAGTATCGCCCGTAAACCTGAGGCAAAGGTAAAATTGATCTTCGGATTAACCTGCATTTGACCAATGCCTTCCAGCTGATACTCAATTGGGTCCTCAACGGTGAGAATGTTTAAATCGGGCGTGTTAATCCGCGCTAAACAAGAGTATAAAGTAGTTGTTTTTCCAGAGCCGGTAGGCCCTGTGACAAGAACAATACCGTTTGGCTTCTGAATCAACTTTTCAACAATTTCTAAATTTTTCCCCACGATACCGAGCTGTTCTAGATCAAGCACGGTTGCGCTTTTATCCAGTAGACGCATAACAATTCGTTCGCCGAACTGCGTAGGCACGGTGGAAACACGTATGTCGACGTCACGCCCCGCTATTTTTATGCCAATGCGACCGTCCTGTGGAAGCCGCTTCTCAGCAATATTAAGCCCAGCCATGACCTTTATGCGAGAAATTATCGAAGCCTGAAAGGTCTTGTCCTCAGACGCAATGTCATAGAGCACACCGTCGATACGGAAACGTACCTTGAGTCGATCTTCGTAAGGTTCAATGTGCACGTCGGATGCCCGTTCAGAATTGGCCTTAAAGATAATGGCATTGACGTAGCGAATAATGGGAGCGTCGTCGTCTTCGGCGTCGGTAACATCGATTTTGTGTGGGGCATCAAATTCCTGAGATTCCTTGCTCTCTTCGCTCGGCGAGAGAGCGCTCGAGCGGTCACTCATTAAGCTTGTGCGAATAGCATTAATAGCTCTAACAATTTCGTCCTGGGACGTAACGACAACCCGGACGGGGCGATTGTAACAGACCCGAAGTTGATCGATTGCCTCCACGTTGAGTGGGTCGGCCGTAGCGACAAGCACTACCTCGCCCTCCATAGCAATAGGAATGGTTGAGAATTGCCGTCCCCAAGAGCCAACAATGCGGTCAAAGTCTCCGCGAATCAGCGTTCGAGGAGGCGACGGTTCCCCCAACTTCTCAACGTAAGGAAGCCCCAAAAATTGAGCCACGACACGACTTGGCGGCCGATGCCGCTGCTCATTTTCCAAACCTCCTGGTGTAATTGAGGGGGAACCTCCCATACTTGTGCCGGTATTCAACAATCCTCAGGTGGCAATTTCACTTGCGAATTATCCAAGGCCCCTGACCAAGGTTCATTATCTCATAGGGGGATAGGGTGTACCAGTCCTGAGAATTCTCGGTTCCCTCAGGGTGGTGAAAGCTATCCGCCTCGCTTTTGTTTGAAAAAACCGAGATGACTTGAAAAGGAATGTCTTGTCCATCAACCTGGTAAGCAAGTGATTTGCCGGCTGAAAAGGCGCTCTTTGCCTCTGAGCTTGTTCCGGGCGGAATAACAATTCCTATGGTGCTATCGGTACTAAGGGCAAAAGGCAGTGCGTTCTTCATAGTTGTGGGAACGGTGCCTTGGAGAACAACATAGAGGGCGCTACGATTGGGGGAATTGACCGCAGTTCCAGGCTCAATAACCCCGGCTCGAACTCTCCCATGTACTTCATCCGCATGTCCGTTCAATGCGGCGGAGTCTGGACTTCCCGGGAATTGAGGACTGACGTGGAACTCTAATACTTCTCCCGAGGGTGGCGTCAGAGAGGTTTGCCCGTCGGGCGGGAGATGTTCTCCCCCGTTTGCTTCCAAGCCTGGCCCTCGTATCGTGGTCGGTTTTTCCCCCTCATACACCTTTGGCTCGGTCACCCGATCCATGCGCATATCGTTAAGCACCTCGTCTCGCGATGGATACATACCGAGGGTCTTAATCTCGGACTCAAGGCGTCCGGCGTTTTCAAGGGTTGCATCTCGGGCGTCAAATTGATCGCGAATAATGCGGGGAGTTATAAGAATCAATAGATTAGCGCGCCGACGTCTATCATTGGCGCTCTTAAAGAGGTGGCCAAGAACCGGAATATCGCTTAAATAGGGGACCCCTGATTCCCCCTCATTGATTTCATCTGACATGAGGCCGCCAATAACGACCATTTGCCCATCTCTAGTGATAACATTCGTTTCACTGGTACGAAGCGAAGTGGTTGGGCCTAATCGCGGGTCCGTCGATACGACACTTGAGACTTCTGTAAATATTTTTAGAGTAACGGAATTAGTCGAGCTAATCTGGGGCGTGAGCCTAAGGGTAATACCAACGTCTTGACGGTCAATTTGGTTAAACGTATTGCTCAAATTATCCCCGCTGGTGGCAGTGCTGGCGAGGAAGGGGACATTTTGTCCAACCACAATCTCCGCTTGCTCGTTGTCCGTCGTCAAAATAGTCGGAGCGCTCAAAATATTAACATTCGAATTTGAACGCGCAGCTTCCAGCAAAACGCTGTGACTAGGAATGGTAATGCCATTCTCGCCGCCAATCGTAATAGTGCCCGCGCTCGCGGCGGCGATAGAAAAATCCTGCACAGCTGACGGGTTGGAAAGCAGACTGCCTATGTTCGAGCCGTTGTTCTGAGCCAAGAAAGCCCCATCGGCGCCGCCACCCGAGGTGATGAAACTGGTCGAGAGCTCCTTGCTTTCATCAAGTCCGACCTCCAAGAGAGTTGCTTCGACCAATACTTGACGCCGTTTGATATCAAGCTGTTCGAGGAGCTCGCGAATCTTGAGAAAATCGGTTTTGCCGGCAACAATTATCAGAGAATTGGTCGCGGGATCTGCGGTAATAGAAATATTCTCGCCGATAGAAGCGGTCTTGCCACTGCTACTTGAGGTGTTTTCACTGCGAGATCGACCAGGAGTACGTTGCTGGCTTTGAAGGCGGTCCTGAGTACGATTAAATTGCCCTCCTCGGCTTCGATTTCCCATGGCGGGAGTCGCGCCCGAAATTAAATCACCTCCTGAAGGGTTGAGTCCCCCGCCCGAGGTTCCTCGATGACTGGAAGAAACGCCTCCTTCCCCCACCAACCCGGAAAGAACGTCAGCGAGTTCGTCAGCTTTTGCATGTTGGCAATGGTAAACATAAAAACGAGCACCCGAGAGGTCGAGTTTGGTATCAAGCTGAGTAATCAATGCCTGGATTCGGGCTGTGGTATCCTCGTCGGCAACGACAATGACAGAATTGGTGCGTTCGTCAGCCGAGATCTTCGGCTGTTTCGAACGAGATTGAATGGTTCCGCCTGAGGCCAACGCATTTTGTCCAGCCGGTGAACCGGCAGGTTGAGGCGGACTTCCTGGCCTTCCGGTGAGGGCGATCTCCACAGCACGCGCGCGCAGTAGGTCAGATGGAGAATCGCCGCCGGATTTTGACTCCTGTCCTTCATTCAGCAAATCATTTAATTTTGCCGCAATGTCGACTGCGTCGGCATATTTAATGGGGATAATGGTCATATCCCGGTCCGAGAACGGAATGTCAAGGGTCTTTATGATGCCGATAATGCGTTCAATATTATCCTCGGTGTCAATAAGCACCAATGAATTGGTCCCAGAATATGCGTTAAGGAAGCCATCGGGCGAAATGAGTTGAGCTACCAGTTGACGCACTTCGTCCGCAGAAACGTACTGAAGCTGCACCAAGCGAGTCACCATGGAACGTGATGGCTCGCCTTCGGGGCTGTCGAGTATGGTTGGAATGGTAGATTGTTTAGCCTCTTTTGCCGGCACTATTTTCCAAAGATTCTCTCCTATCGGTACAGCAGAAAAACCCTTATAGGCAAGGACTGAGTCAAGGATACGGATAGATTCTTCCGAAGACACCTTTCCCGGCAAGTAAATAGAAACTTTGCCTTTGACACGATCGTCGAGGATATAGTTGCGCTTAGTTTTTCTTCCAAAGATGCGAACAATAGCAGCGATATCTGCGTTTTTTACATTTATCTCTGTCGTAGAGTCTTTTGCAATCTCTTCTTCGTTAAGCTCATCTCCAGCAGGTGAGGCGCTTTTGGGAGGACCGCCGGGCGCTTGAGCAATGCCCTGAAGCGGGAAGAGAGCCGACATCAAAATCGCAACTACCAATGCTTGAACAACTCTCATATCTCCTCTTGCGTTATCTAATTTGGTAGTTAAATTGACGTTCCTGTAAATTGCGGTCTAATACCACAGAAATGGATCGTTCTTCCTTGAGTTTTTGAAATAGCTGCATGGCTTGCGAGAGGTCGCCTAAACTATTGCCGTTGACTGATTTTAGCACGTCTCCATTTTGCAGGCCGATCTTTTCAAACAGGCTGCCACTCTTAATCGCAAACAGGCGCAACCCAACAGCGCGGCCTTCTTTAAAGAAAGGAACTGCTCGCGCCTGAGTTAATAGGAGGGGCAGGTTCTCCAGCGCCTGATCAAGGTCAGCCTCATCTACCACAAAGGAGTCCGAGCCCGAGGCTGAACCGCCTCCTGAGTTATCGGAATTATCGGGGGCAGCATCGAGCAAGAGAATTTCTTTGGCGCCATTTCTTTCAATTTCGACTCGGTCAGATTGAATGGAAACAAGCTTTGCTTCCTCAAATACAGTGTCCCCGAGGAGGAAAACGTCTTGAGTCTTCTTTTTTGCTTCCTCAATGATAGCGTATGGATCTTTGCCTTCAAAAACAAAGGTGCCAATAAGATTATATGTTGTTACGGGCTTGGGTTTGGGCGCAGGCTCGGAAACCTTTGGGGCTGCCGTAGGAGCTACCCCTATTTTTCCAAAAATACTCTTCGACGCAATAATTGAGTAGTCGCCTTTGCTGTTCAGTCCCGTCTGCTTCTCGTTTCCAAATTTGAGATAGTTCTCCAAGTCATTCTCAAATTTCTTTTTCTTTGTGGAAGTGTCCAGGGAACTTTTAAAGTACTCTAAGATAATGCAAACGAGAAGTAATACCGCAGCGCCAATCAGAATCACCTTAAGGGCGACAACGAGCCGTTCAACTGCGCTCCGTCTCAAAAAACGATGAATATTAAATGATTCTAATTTCTTAAGTGAAACTACGGCCCCCATAGCATAGTATCTAACGACGTCGGCTTTGAGAGCGCAACTGGTTAAATTTACTCATATATACTTGCAGCTAATCAAGATATTCGTATTTTGATTAGCTGCAAGTATACGCCGATGGGACGACAAATCCTCGCCCACAAGTTATAAGAGCCTATGAAGCCCTTGCGATGAACTTTGATTTGGGTCGCAGCGGCTGTACGAATCAGAGAAAATCATTGCTGGCGAGTATACCTTTGGTCGAACAGCTATCGTAGCGCTATGAGAATGCGGGGCGGGTCAGACAAATTCATTACCGTGGCTGACTGGGAGGCAGTCTTGAGCTCGACGGACCCATTCGGATAAAGCACGAAGTCGCCCTGTGAGAAACAGTCATGTGAAAGAGTCTTTCCATCAGGGGTGGTGAGCTGAGGAACAGCCAGCTTCAAGGTGCCTCCCACATTGTTTAGTTCATGAATGCCACGCATCTCCGCAGGCGAGCCTGACTGGTTAAGAAAGAGAAATACAAGCTGCTGGTTCGCGTTACACTCAATAGCACGTACCGTTAGGTCTAAACGGGACAAACCCGACTGAGCAGGATCTTGCAGCGGTGGCGGTGCCCCCACAGAAATAGGAGGTACGACCTCGTTTAGACTGTCCTTCCTTGCGACCGGGAGAGGAGCCTTGATACGCTGCGCTCGAACGATATCCAGCGAAGCCTCGGCCGAACGGTTGCTTCCCATATCAAGAGCGAACTTTTCGCTCGGTGGATTCTCTTCATCGTCGTCTTTGGCAAACTGAAAGCCGTCGCTGCTCGAGCCAAATTTCTGTTCGAAGGCCTTGGCGCGTGATTCCATCGCCGGTGTGCTTCCCTTACGGCGATAGAAATCAATTACCATTTTTTCATATGCCGCAAGGTGCTCAAGTGTCTCTTGGCGTTGAGATTTTGCCAATGAGGCATATATGGAATCTGGATACCGCGAAAGAAGCTGATCATATAATTCAAGGGCTTTGTGCAGCGCCGAACTGTCTCTTCCGATGCCATTATGGGAGAGCTGATAACTTTGGGCAGCCCGCATAGAAACGTATGGGCTGGAAATTGAAGCCGGCCGGTTTTTCAGGAACTCTTCATACAAGAGCGCCGCACTTCCATACTGAGCCGTCTGAAATTCACAGTCAGCGATTTTGATTTCCGCGAACTCAGCATAGGGTCCCAAGGGATATCCGTCCCGAAGAGATTCAAATGTTTCCTTTGCCTGGGAATAAAGACCCAACTGAAAGTATCGCTTTCCACTTTCAAAAAGCTCAGCTTCGGGAGTATCGACGGTTGCCACTTTCTTGTCGACCAACTCGGTAGCGCCGCCAAGCGGCTGCAGGGCCTCTTCCACCGAATTCCCACAAGCAGATAACGCGAGGGCGGACGCCAGGATGAAGACCATGGTAGTGACACACGAATGGAATCGCGTCAAAATCCGCTGATGCTGTTCCCAAGCAAGGTCGGTTCGAACGTTGTGGCAAATCATGAGAAGGCTATAGCGTAACTTGTTAAAATTGTCGATTCGACAATAGGATGAGATCATGCCTTTATATGAAATTGCGGCCCCGGAGGACCTTAAGCGTTATCTTGCACATGAAAGATGTCGGGGACGCAAGATAGTCTTTGTCCCAACCATGGGATATTTGCATGCCGGGCACCTCAGCTTGGTAGCGTTGGCAAAATCTTTGGCTGATGTGGTGGTGGTCTCCCTTTTTGTCAACCCACTCCAATTTAACGACAGAAACGACTTTGAGGCCTACCCAATTGATCACGCTCGGGATCGCGACTTACTTGAAAAGGCGGGCGTCGATATTCTATTTGTTCCCTCGGTGCAGAGTATGTATCCCTGCGGTTCACTTGCTGCCGCATGTTCAGGGGTGGCTCCGCGTCTACGCACTACCGTTGCTGTGGATTCCCTGAGCAGCAAGCATGAGGGCGAGT
>CAZPBV010000010.1:4737-11423 GCA_964584675.1 uncultured Bdellovibrionales bacterium | reverse complement strand
GTCCGGGCCACTTTATGGGGGTGACAACGGTTGTTTCAATTTTGTTCAATATAGTGGGACCCGATATTGCGGTGTTTGGAGAAAAGGACTTTCAACAAGTTCGTATCATTGAACAGATGGTTTCTGATTTGCACATGGGGGTTTCAATCGTTCGCGCTCCGCTCGTGCGCGAGGCAGACGGCTTGGCGCTCAGTTCTCGCAATGTACGTTTGTCCCCTGCCGGTCGGGAGCAGGCGCTGCTCCTGAGTAAAGGATTAATGCGGGCGCAGCAAGCCGCTCAGCATGGCGAAAAGCTGTCAGCCCGATTGGTGGAATTGGTGCGAGAGGAATTATCAAAGGGGAGCCTTGTCCGGCCCGAATACGTGCGGGTAGTAAGCGAGGACTCGCTGGACGAACTGGAGACGGTTGTGGCGCCGGCGCGTATTCTTTTAGCGGCATTTGTCGAACAGGTGCGCTTAATTGATACCGTGGCGCTCGGAGTGTGTGGCATTTCGGAGTCAGACACCTAGGAGTGTGACCCCGAAATGGGGTCACACTCCTAGGGCAAGCCAGGGACGGCTTGCGCAGCCATGTGCGCGAAGCGCATGTGGCTGATGCGACGCGAAGATTCGCGCTGGCCGCGCGCGAATCGTAGCTTGGAGCATACGACGAAATGCCAGGATGGCATTTCGGAGTCAGACACCTAGTAAACGCGCTACCGAATCCGGAGACAAGTTGTTTGCAACTGCTTTGCCGCCGCTTTGACGAATCAGGTTTGCCGTGTCTTGAGCAACTTGAGAAGCATCTTCAAACGAAGGAATTTGCTCGCGCCGCGGCTCTGCACCGGCCTCTATTGAATCGAGCTTGTTTCGGGCGCGTTTGAGGCCATCTTTAATTTCCTGTCTATCGGCTTGGACGGCGTTGTCTTGGGCCTTGAGAGACTTGGAGCTATCTTTTGTTTCGTCAATTGCCGCATTTAAACCTTCTTGAGAATCAATATTGGCGTTCGATTTTTCTAGTGATACTTTGCGCGGCTCAATACGCGCTACTTGCTCATTTCCAACACGGATAGCCTGAGCGCCGCGCTGTGAGCGTTCTTTTGAGTTCTTGTCTATCTCCTCGGCCAGCGCGTTGCGGCGCTTCTCGATTTCACGGTACTCTTCTTTAAGTTTCTGTACCTCCTCCTCGGGTGCGTCGTCCTTTTTGGCCTGTTTGATTTCTTTCAATTTATCGCGTTGTTCACTCACTACAGCACGGGCGCGACTCACATCGCGCTCTGCATTGTCATTTTGTTGAGCCGCTTCGTCAACCTGTGTGCGCGTGCGCTCTCCAACATCACGTAAGGCGCGGGAGAGGGTTTTACTATCCTGGCCGCCTTCAGGAGAACTGCTCTCTTTTGATTTTGATGCATTCTGTTTCTGGTTTGCGTCGTCTTGAGCTTTGAGCTTTTTCGTATCGATCAGCTCGCCCTTTTCGGTGAAAAAACCTCCAATTCCACTGCTTCCTTGTGCCATAGCGCGACTCCTGTTTTTGAGATTTCCCTCAGGTGTTCTTTCACCATGATTGTAGCTGGGCACATTGAAAATGTCCCAAGGTCTCCGGCGTTTCCATTGACGCGGTCGCTACCATCAGTGTGAGAGCGGGGCTCTGAGTGAAATATACTTTTTTATAGCGGCTCTATGAGGGCTCACAAAGCCGTGTAAGGTGTTATCGAGACGAATCTGAAAGCGCTTAATGAAGTGTGCCTTCAAAAAGGAGAGGAAATGACAGGGGTTATCAGTGGGCAGGTGGTAAAAACCTCCTTTTTTTTACCATGCCCGGGGCTTCCACCAGCTGCGGACTACAGTCCCATCCTTGAGACTCTTTCCCCCGTGCGCCAACAATTAAAACCATCCACCTTGAGGCAACAACCCTAAACACGAATTATGTGGCATAGGTTAGGAACTAGTGAACTTATTATTATTTCCGAGGGAGGGACAGTAAATTGCTAATTTTCTCTAGGACATCCTTAAGGTCACCATCAGGAGCAAGTAACTTGGCTGCCTCGCTCTCGGCGTTGGAAAGAGCCTCTCGCCCTTCGTCAAACTTTCCAAGCATCGTCTGACAGAAGGCAATACGAGCCCAATCTCTCGCAAAATCAATCGGCCCGGCCGAGGGAAAAGCCCCCCTGTCAAGAGCCAGGCCTGTCAATGCCTCCTCCAGCATAGCTGCATAATTAGGCTCAGCCCCACGGCGTTGTCTCAAAAAACGCTGGAAGCCAGGCAATCCCCGATATAAGTCCGTGCACCCAAGGGCCGTGATTTGGATATCAAGTTGAGATATCTCGTCAAGAAACGCGCTTCTTTCACTATCTGGAAGTCCCGCCTGGTTTTGGAGCAGGGCTTCTATTGCATGTATGAGAAAAACCCGCGCCCCGGGGCCTTGCTGCCACAAAGGATCATAGCCTGTAACAACTGGAAAGTTAAGATTCTTTGCTCCTTGGTCAGCGTACCCTACAGCCCGCCGGCCTGCTTCAACCGCCTCTCTATGCCGGTGAAGGTCGTGATAGCAAAGACCCAACTGCCGGGTTGAGTTGGCTGCAAAGACGCCGTCGGTAGATCGAAGTAATGGTTCTGCTTCAATCAGCAATGGCACTGCTTCACTAATCCTACGTTGGGAGCGAAACTGAATAGCCTTCTGAGTCAGAAGCGCCCCCCGCGAGAAATCGCTATGGGTACTAACCTTTCCACCAATTGGACCCAACAGAGCGTCAATCAGCTCAATCTCCATTCCGGGACTGACCCACTGCCTACGGACTGAGCGCCCTTCCATCATGCACCAGCAGCAGGGGAGAACAATTTCCTTAAATACTTCCTCCTGCTTGCCAGCCAGCACGCCGGCGTGAGCTACGAAGTAAGCGCTCAGAGATTGCTGGGGACTGCTCGTCCCGACTAGAGCACCGCCCGGTGATTGTCCTAGCAGTATTCCCAAAGCCGAACGAAGTTCCTGATAACGCCCATCCGCCGATTTTGGATTTTGGGCAATGGTCTGGCGCAAGGAGCTGAGCCGCTCCGGGAAGTCGTCTTGGGTAATGCCATCAAGGAGACGAGAGGATGGCGAAAGCTCTTGCATGTCTGATCCAAAAATATGTTTTCATCGAACTCTAGCCTGACTCTATTTTCGGAGTCAGGCTCCTTGGGAAATCCGTCAAAACCTTCGGTTATTGTCGGATTTCCCTAGCAGAACTATAACCTTCGACCACAAAAAGCAAGAAAGTTCTCTGCAATGCGGTTGCCGTATTCGCTCAGAAATGACTCCGGATGGAACTGTAAGCCCCATGAGGGAAAACTTCGGTGCGAGAGCGCCATCACAACGCCATCTTCACTGATCCCATCGATAATAAAATCTTCCGGAACGCCATCTTTTGGAACATGTAGGGAATGATACCGCATGACCCGAAATGGCGAAGGGATGCCCCGTAAGAGGCCGCCGCCGTGATGGTGGACTTGGGAAGTTTTGCCATGTGTCGGTACTGGGGCGCGCTCTATCGGTGCTCCATGCAGCCACGCCAAAAGCTGGTGGCCGAGACATATGCCGAGTACCGGCATTCTTCCCTGGCATTGACGCGCCAATTGAATGCTTATGCCAGAGTCTTCGGGGCCGCCGGGGCCGGGCGAAATTATAAGACCATGGTATGACGTGAGAATATCTTCAGCGCAGAGCTCAGCATCATGGCGAACGACATCAATAGTGCACCCAAACTGGGCCCTGGTAAGAAACAATTGAAAGAGGTTGTAGGTAAAAGAATCGTAGTTATCGACAAGCAATAGCCGCATCGCGCGCTTAAGCCAAGACAGCTTGACCGGTCATCTCTGGGGGAGGGGTAACATCGAATAACTTAAGTATGCTGGGGGCCAGATCCCATAGCCCTGGAGACGCGGATGTGCAAGTGCGATTGGTAACGAGAGTTCCGGGAACAACCCGCGGATCTAAACAGTGATCGGCCGCCCACAAATCGGTGCGATTGCCGATAATGTCGCGAGGGAATTTGCCAAGTACAGCCTCATCTGAAACACGGTAGCCACGCTGGTAGCCGACTATCAAATCAGGAGCCAACGATACGTACGGCCCGGAATAAATATCGTGCGGATAGTATACTTGCGTAATGACGCGGTTTCCGTTGAGAGGATCCCGTACGGGGGTGAGCGCAGCAACAATGCACTTTCGCACTTCATCAATTCGTTCGGGAGGCACAATACCGTGCGGCTCGCGGCCCTTTACGTTGATATAAAGACCGTTAATACCAAGCGCATAAGCCTCGGTGCGATCCCAATCAACGTAACGATAAAACTCTCCTTCACCCTTCTTGTTTGGATCGGTCAAGGTAGTAAAGCCGTTATCGACAAGCCATGTGCTCAGGTGAAACTCTCGAGTGAATGGAGAGAAACCATGGTCTGACATTGCAATAAGGGTCGTTGAGCTATCCACGCGCAACAAAGTCTTTCTAAGAATTTCGTCCATCTTCTTGTAGAAATACAAGATGGCGCCCTTTGATTCAGGGCTTGCGTTTGGCTCATAGAGCGGGTGGCTGGGATCCATGAGACGCCACATCATGTGGCAGTTCTGATCGATGCTGGAGAAATAGAAAAAGAACAAGCCTTCCTTGAACCTATCAAGCTGATAATCGAAAATGCGAAAATTCTCGTCAATCACCCACTTGGCTTGATCAAAGTATTCATCGTTTGACAGCACCCCATGCGATAATGCCTTCCCATCCGCCGGAAAGCCTTGGGTATAAAATCGCCCAACTGCTTCGGCTAGCTCGCGTGAATAGCCTTCGGGGGTGCAAATCGGGAGAATCGGCTCCATCGGATCGACATTAATTGGCGAACAATATATTCGCACATGCGGGTGCACTTCTTTGACGTAAAAACGCACCATGCCGGCTACTGATACGAAAAGCGGCACCATTTCGAAAGATATCGGCACCCACTGCGACCACTCGCCTTTCTTGAGAACCAAAGAAGTATCGGGAAGCTGTACGCGAAGCATGTCCTCCCACGGATCTCGGTGAATAGTAATCGGAATTTCGGCATTGTTAATATCGGTGCGAAAGGTGTTCTTGGGGCCGGAAAGGGTAGTATCAGCGCGATGGTCACGAATTTTTAATGGGACAAGACGGCCGCCGGCGTAATTCCGAGCTTCAGGAACCGCCGCATCGGTAAAGTAGGTGAAAGTACCATAGGTTCCAAGTAAGTCAGGAGTTCCCATGCCGGAAACAGTCGTGCTGGCTCCTTCCACAACTGGAAAGTTAGCGGGTATGGCAAAGACGGAAGCGGGTATTCCGTTTTGTTCCAGAACACTCCATAACGCCGGGCCTTTACGCATGAGATCGACATGGCCTGACTCAAGCGGGATGTTCCACTTGCCTATTTTCCAAGAATCTTTGCCGTCAAATGACCGCGACGTCGACATATACGGAATAAAGCGCTTGGGGTCGCGGTGCACAAAATCATATATGCCGTGGCCGCCTGGATTAGTACCGGTAATGAAACTTGACCAGGCTACCGGACTATGCGGCGGCATGGTGGTCTGCAATTTACCGAAATGATTGGATTCGACAAAACGCTTGAAAGTGGGGAGTTCTCCCTGGGCAATGAATTGCGCCAAGAGGTCGGGGTCGACACCATCCATGCCCAAAACGATGACCTTCTTTGCAATTTTTGAGTTGCGTAGAAACGGTCCAGCCGCTGACGACTGGCGATGCTTTGCTGAGGAGCTGGAAAAACCACCCAGGGCCATGCCGGCGGCCCCAATGGTAGAATTTCTGATAAACTTTCTGCGCGAAATTTTTGGCACGATAGCCACCGTTACTTAAGACGTCCTTCGACAAAGAAAACTTCAAAGACCTTCTCGTGCATTATCGGGCCATGGCCAAAGTAGCCTTCCTCTCCGAAGCATTCCCCGTGGTCGGACATAACCATAATGTGGGTATTTTCAGGGACCGTATCATAGAGCTTCTCAAAGAGCGAATCGAGGTACTCTACATTTTTCCGTTGTTTATCCCATAAAGCCTGCATGCGATCCATGTGGAAGAATTCTTCGGGCTTGAAGCGCTGCTCCTTTGTTTGCTTGGGAGGTGGCGCGGCTGAACTACCTTCAACGACCAGGTCATCCATGTGTTTAAAGACCCCGTGCACACCATGTAAAATTGGTAAATCAGAACTATCCTCTCCGGGAATGGTGTAGGGATAGTGCGTCTCTCCAACATTCAGCAAGTAGAATGAGGGAGTGCCCGAATCAAACTCAAGCGCGTCAATGATGGCGCTAAAATCATTGTGTTTATCCATGAGCTGGTAGCGATCAAAATGCTGATTTAAGATCGTGGTTTGATTGAGCACCGGCATGGAGACGAGCGCATTGGTTTGATAACCATGACCCTTCAAGAATGCCGGGAGCGATAATCTGGGGACAAATCCACGAAAAGAAATATCAGGAATATTGAGCCTGGTTCCCCAATTGACGAAGTCTTTCTTGTACACCTCAGAGGCAAATACCGCTTTGGGGCTGGTATGGGGACTGGCGCCTAAAAGGTAGACAGTATGAGACGGCACTGTCCAGCTGGCAAAGGAATAGCGCTGTTCGACCTGGCCGAGGCGACCGATATGGGGAGTTTTTGCCTCAAAAAAAGTATCAAATCGACAGCTATCAAATACGATCATCAACAA
>CAZPBV010000010.1:3884-4727 GCA_964584675.1 uncultured Bdellovibrionales bacterium | reverse complement strand
CAACAAGTTGTTTTTCATACAAGTTCTCTTATTCTAAACCTCAATACGAAGTACTTTTGCAGCCGCCAATCCGCTGACCAGCGACAGCACTAAAAATATGACTATCCAATGCGTAGATATTCCAAACAGAGAAATCTTTCTCTCCGGGAATGTAACCGCAACCTCGGCTATTTGGTCCGCCACAGGCCTAATACTAAAGTCTGGATACAGGAGCTGCATCCACCAATGGACTGAACTCATCACAAAAATTGGTTTACTAAACGCAGACTCTCGTGGGCCTGTTTGCATGGCAAAGGTGGACGGATGAAGCGGGATGGAACGCTCATACAATTTGCCCGAATCGCCCAGCGATAGTTTCACGTTCCCCTGAGTTACCGACGTACCCGGCCGCGGCTCAATCCTCCACAGAACGGTCGACTCATCTCGAATGCGAAGTGGAGGAGTAACGTCTAGTCCTTCGGAAGCTTCGAGCTGCACGCGATACAACTCACGCGGATCCTCTACTTTGACGCTGAGAATAGCCGGGGTGCCCGGAGCCAGCGGGTCATAGCCATAGCGCGCATTCAGCTGGGCAAGGAGAAACAGGCAAGGCACTATCAAGACCACGAGAGGAGGAATGGCGATAATAAAATACCATGCCCCATACAGGAGCATTCGACCCTGGGCCTTGAGCGATACGCCGATATCGTGGCGGTACAAAATTGCCTCTAAGAGAGCTGCATGAATGTGCTGCTTAACCTTGCGAATCAGTCCCTGATTTGAGACTTGCCCATAAATAATGAGCAGAATAATTCCGCTTATAAGAGAAACGACTTATAGACCCCACGCCGGATCCCAATTTTG
>CAZPBV010000010.1:0-3874 GCA_964584675.1 uncultured Bdellovibrionales bacterium | reverse complement strand
GGCCATACAAGTGCATCGACCAGTGAAGAAGTAATTAAACTTAGCCAATAAATGATCTGACCCATTACCGCGGCGCCTTACAGTTAACCCAAGTACTACTCGAGGTATCCAAGCCCTTTCAGCTTGTTGGCGATATCATCCACCTCTTGCTGGCTGACAGCATTCTTGCCCGCCTTTTGCAGAATCTTATCTACTTCTATCTCTAGAATTTTTTCTACCAATTCATCAGGGCTTGAAGCGCCGCGAATTTGGGAAGCAAGTTCCAGCTTTTCCCATAGACCAGAACTAATTTTGACCTTAGAGCCAGAGCTTCCAAACATACGCGTCCTCCAACGAATTAAATAATAACTTGCCCTTCCATGTAGGCCGGGGCCTTGACCGCAAATAGATCGAGCACCGTTGGTGCAATGTCCATGATGTGCGGCTTGTCGGTCCGAATGGGGCGATTGCTAAACAGTATACCTGGAATCAGTTCTGGGTCCACATGGTGATCGCCGCTCCAAGCCTTTGTATTATCAGAGAAAATTTCTGACTCAAAACCGCCGGTAACTGAGTCCCAAGACACTCGGTAGCCGGGATTGTAGCCCATAATGAGGTCCGGCGCCTCTTCTGCGTAGAGCCCGTGGTAGCACTGCAAGGTGTCAAACACTCGTCGTATCGGCTGGTTTCCATCGAGAGGATCTCGCACAGCCTCTAATTTAGCGGCAATTTCCTTCTTGAGACTTTCAAACTCCTCGTCGCTAACAATGCCTAAGCGTTCTCGTCCGGCGCGATTGATGTACATGCCGGTGAGCCCTACCGCGTAAGCCTTGGTTTTTGACCAGTCGACATTCTGAAAATAGTCCGCCCCTTCACTGGCCCCATCCTTAAGAGTTAAGTAGCCTTCTTTCAAGAGCCAGGTGTTGAGGTTAATGCCGCGGCGGAAAGAAGCAAATCCGTGATCGCTAAGAACGATGAGCACGTCGTTTGGCCCGAGCTTAGAACGCACCTTGCCAACTAAAGCGTCCATACGCTCGTACATTTCAGGAATGACTCTCTCAAACTCACTATTTTCGCGCGGAGACGGGTGTTTGGGGTCCTGGTACCGCCAAAACATATGCTGAATGCGATCGCTTGCATCAAATACGCAGGCGCACACCCCTTCACGCGTTTTGCCGAGCGCGTCAAAAAACATCTCTTCTCTTTCGGCATGGGTAAGATAGGCCTGTTGAAGAAAACTTGCATCATCGAGAGCGAGTTCATTGCGGCCCCAAGTGTCTTCCATTAATCCCAGGGTGCCAAAGAGACCATGTTTTTTGGCCAGCCATGATGAAAAGTAAATTGGATGCGCTATCGGAAGCGCCGGCTTATCCGGGTGAATGTTCACCGGGGAGAAGTATATTTCCAACTCAGGCAGCGTCTTTCGCACGCACACCCGGCAAATGCCGCTAACCTTTTTTCTGCCGCTAACAGGAAAATCAACTTCAACCCAGGGAGAAAACTGAGATACGGGTAGACCATGTTTCTTGCCGCCGATCTCTAAGGTGAGCCCGCCCGGATTTCCATTCTGATATACCCAAAACGGAATAGTGTGAAAGCCTTGCCCATCTTCACGGGGAGGACCACACAATTCTCCTTTCCAGCGATTGCCATCTTGTGCGAGAGCATGACGTTCTCCGCCCGTTGCTTGAGCGGCGCCACCGTTGGTGCTTGAAAAAAATGAAAATGTCCCCTGAGAGCCTCGCAAGTCGGGGGTGCACATGGCCGAAAGTATGGTGCCGTAAAATTTTTCGGGCGGATAAGAAATCGGCACCCTAATAATAGATGAAAATACGCCATGAGAACCCAGAATCTTCCAAAAAGGTTTTGACTTACGCGTAATACGAACTTGAGGGGCTCGCTTACCCAAAAATCTCCATAGACCGGACCTTTTAGCACCAGGAACAGTCTCAGTAGATGCAAGTTCCGGCAGACACGAACGCTTATCGCGGGTCAAAAAATCAAAAATATTGTGCGAACCCGGATTGACCCCGGTTTGAAAGGTTGACCACGCGACTGGGGAAAGGGCAGGTAGAGTCGTCCCAAGGCGGCGATAGGCGCCTTGATCTTTAAGTGCCGACAAGTTAGGGAGCCGGCCGTCGTGCATAAGACGTTCGGTCAGGGATGGCTCTAACCCATCCAGGCCGACGATAACCACACGGCGTGTACGCGCCTTGCGGCTTACACCAAAGCCGCGAATTTTACGCCAGGCAAGTTGCAGGGGCCACAGCGCGATGGTGACAATCCCCAGAAGAAAAGTGAGGACAAACACGAAGGTTGAGCCCAAGAAAGCAAACCCGGCACCTGGGCCAATATATGCGTGTGCTTCGGGAGCAAAGGCCACCAACCACAGAATGACAAGGCTAAGCCATATGCCGTGCTTCCGGTACAACATG
Organism: uncultured Bdellovibrionales bacterium; assembly: GCA_964584675.1. Taxonomy (GTDB): domain Bacteria; phylum Bdellovibrionota_C; class UBA2361; order UBA2361; family JBGSMV01; genus CAZPBV01. The sequence goes on along the minus strand of CAZPBV010000010.1, from coordinate 1,460 downwards.
GTATTCATTATTGCCGAAACCCGTACGGGGAGGTTCAACTTCACTTCATGTATCCAAGCGATTTGAGCTGATCCAATGTATCGCTCTTTATCTCGACTGCCTTAGTTTCTAGCTGATTTTCGGACACTTTTCCATAGAGCGAGTCAAATTCAAGCTGCAGTTCGCGGGTGAGCTGGGGATCCTGAATGGCCTGAGTTTGTGCCGGGTCGGTGACACTATTAAAAACGCCCACCAAAGCGGGACTTTCTCCCCGCAGGTCCCCGTCATCTGCTGCTCCAAAATCAAGAATGATTCTTTCTCTTTGCGGATTGGTGAAGCTTTTCCAGTTGTGCTTTCGGTCAATTTCAGACAGCACCCCGCTTCTTTTTTTGAGCTCAGACTGGTTGATGAGAGAAACTCCCTGCAGACCCGGAGGCGGCGCTACCTGTGTCAAATCAAGAATGGTCGGAAGAACATCCACCGTATTTACGACATCCTTTACTCGCCCCGGCTCAATGCCCGGCGCATGCACCATAAGTAACACGTGCAGCTCTTCGTCATACAATCGAAAACCATGACCAAGCTCGCCACGCTCTCTAAACTGCTCACCGTGATCTGAAATGATAACAATAATTGAATTATCCCAAAGTCCGCGGCGCCTTAAATCGGAAAAGAGCTCACCGAGATGGTGATCCATGAAAGCTATTTCGCCATCGTAACGATTAAGCTTCTCCAAAGTGTCGGGATCATAGGACCTTGCGCGAAGGGCGCCTGAAAACTGTTTGTCGTAGGGCGACGGGGGATCGTAGGGATCATGCGGGTCCAAATAGTGGAGGAATAAGAAAAAGGGGCTATTCGGCTTCATTGTATCGAGTACCTTTTTCCCGGCTCGGTTAATTTCATCGGCCCGGCCTCGATCGCGATAAAAATAAGAATCAAAACCTTGTGCATACCCGAACTCGTCCTTTATCCACGGATTCGGTGTTATCCCGGCTGTCTGATAGCCGTTGGCTTTGAAGATTTCTGCCATCGTGGTGTTTTGCTGGTCGAGAGTTGCGGATGCTTCTCGCGCCTTACCTCGACCGTTGGGGGGCATCATGCCGTGAGACGAGGCATATTTGCCGGTAAACATCGACCCCAATGCCGGAGGGGTCCATGGGGCTGATGTAATAGCGTAGTCAAAAACCACACTTTCGTTTGCAAAGCGATTGAGATTAGGTGAAGTCCCTCTCTCGTAACCGTAGAGTCCGAGATGATCTGCTCGCAGAGTATCCAGCACAATAAAAATAACGGAGGGGCGGGCCCCTGGGCGCATCTTTGACGCGTACCACGCGACCCCTGCCAAGGCCGCGCACAGAGCGGCTATGATTACAATTTTTTTCATGGGACTCACTTCGGGTAATCCAACTTACCTAAGGAACTGCTTCAAATTCGATTCGCGCGTGAAGCGGCGCGAATCTGGTGGCATCAGACGCTACGCC
>CAZPBV010000009.1:12947-19580 GCA_964584675.1 uncultured Bdellovibrionales bacterium | reverse complement strand
TATCAGTAAACTGAGCAGTGGGAACAACACCATCTGATTTAAATCCAATATCAACCGTGACCATTTCACGGTTCATGCCAACTACCGTTCCAGGAACTATTTTGCCGGGACGCAAATTGTCGAGCTTTTTCAGTTCAAACTGTTCGAAAGCTGATACGAAACTGTCAAAATTAGAAGACGAGCTACTTTCCATTATACTCCTAAAACTAAGATCTTATGTGCTAAAGCGCGCGAAATATTACATGAAATTGAATGTCCGGGTCAAATGTGCCCCTGCTCGGGAAATTTCCGAAAGAGCAGGCTCGCCACTAGCCCGATCCTTTACTCTATAACTAGCCGATATTACATGAATATAGGAAACAAGCCAACGTTCGTGCTATCTTGCCTGGGTTACTGTCCAGATATAGTAATCATACCACATCAATGAGTCTGTACTGTCAAGTTTCACAAAAGCCCTTCTCGGTGTCGCAACAGGAGGAGGAGTTGCGATTAAAAGTCGGGGTTGAAGGTCGGGCTCTGCTCTGCCCTGAAGAGCGCTTTCGCCTCCTCGGATCGTTCTGGCAACATTGGGCAATTCATCGCCGTACCTGTGATTACTCGGGAACGTCTATCATCTCGGTATTTTCGGACCAATGCCCTTACCCAGTTTGGCGTCAAGATTTCTGGGCTGAACATGCCGACCCACCGCAAAGCATTTTTATTGAGGGCCAAAAAGTATTTTCACAATTGTGGAAATTATTCCAGACATGCCCCATTCCCCATAAGACTGGGCACGGGAATGAAAATTGCGACTATACCGATGACCTTTGGAATTCCAAGAACTGCTACCTCGTCCACTCCGGAGTAAATTGTCAGGATCTCAAGTACTGCTACCGTGTCTACGGCGCGCGACACAGCCAATTTTGTGTTTTCTTGTTTGACTCCGAACTTTGCTGTGACGTCGTCAATGGACGATCGTGCTATAACCTAATTCACAGCGTCAACGTCCAAGAGTGCAGGGATTCTGCTTTTCTCTACGACTGCCGAAATTGCGCAGACTGCATGTTCTGCGCAAATCTTCGGCACAAACAATACTGTTGGAAAAATGTTCAATTGAGCAAGTCCGAGTATCAGCGAAAGAGGGATTCGTGGCGCTTGTCGTCCTATAGAACGTATCAGAATTCACAGGAAATATTTAATAACCTGGTCTTTCAAAAGGCCTGGCACCGTGCGCTTGTCATTGATCACTGCGAAAACTGTACCGGAGATTACCTAAATCGCTCAAAGAATTGCCACAACTGCTTTTTTACCTACGATGCCCAAGACAGCGTCAACTGCGCACGGGGAGGCGAAGGGCTGCGTGACAGCTTAGATTGCGTGGCTTTCGACTTGAATATTGAATTGGCATTTCAGTCCGTCTTTATATCCGACAATTGCTATTCCCTCGCGTCTTGTTACCACATCACCTCATCTCGCTTTCTGGAATACTGCGCGTTCTGTCTGCACTGCGAACACTGCTTTGGCTGCTGTGGACTCGTCGGCAAACGCTACCACATCTTTAATAAACCTTATTCTGAATCAGACTATCACCGAATTCGCGGTAATATCATTGAGGCCATGAAGCAAACCGGGGAATACGGACAATTCTTTCCTGGTTACTTTGCCGCTAATCCCTACGCCGAGAGCTGGGCTGGGTACCACTTCCCCCTTTCCCCCGAGGAGCAACGGCGGCTCAACTTCAGGACTGCAATTCCGCCTGATCAGCGGGTTGGGACGTATACTTCAAGCACGGCAATTCCGGATGACTCCCTGGAGTGCATCGCGGAATCGGTTGCGTTGTCGTATTGGGATGCGCAATCGTGCAGGCCTTTTATGATTTCCGCTCACGATGTGGCATTCGCACAAAGTCTCGCAGTACCGCTACCCCGCTCATATTACATAGCGCGCCTTCAACGTAACTTCAGTTGGATTCCCTTTAGCGGAATTCTTCGCCCCGCAGTATGTGCACTCACCGGAGCACGTACGACGACGTCTCTACCAGCCGATTATGATAACCGCCTTGTAAGTGAAGCGGCCTACCTATCTGCCCCGACAACCCCACTTGAGTTCAGTTCGCCATAAAGATAACTCCCCCTCTTTATGCCGCCGGGAACACGGCCAGAGACCCGAATAAAACGCCGGTATTGATTAACTCTCAAGTCTGATCCCCTGTTAACCGACAAATAGACATTAGTGTGTTCTTTAGGGGATGGGAAATGCTCGGTTTCGCGACAGGATTATTGCGTCATTTGTGGCACTTGCTTTTCTTGGTCCACTTCCTTCTTTTTTCAGCATTCGCATTCGGCGAGAGTTCGCTTCACGCTTTAGGAGCGACGCTTCGGAAGGGCGGCCATGTCCTGTTTATGCGCCATACGGCCACCGATCCGGATTTCCAGCCCCCCGGAGAACCGATTATCGAAGACTGCTCCACTCAACGACGTTTGTCCGCCCTGGGCAAAGAGCAAGCTAAGTCGATTGGATTGGCAATTCGAGCAATGGGAATACCGATATCAGAGGTGCTTACGAGCCCCCTCTGCCGATGCAAAGAAATGGCGCTCTTAGCCTTTGGGAAGGCTCAAGAGGTCGGCTACCTTGCATATTCCCTTGGTCTGCCAAAGCCAAATCGGGAAGCCGCCGCGCGCGAATTGCGCCTAGCCCTTTCTCAACTTCCGGCCGAGGGAACCAACCGAGTTATTATCTCCCACAATACCAATCTCAAGGAAGCCGCAGACATTTGGCCAGAAGCGGAAGGAGAAACCCACATCTTCAAACCAACCGGAAGCTCATTCACTTACATCGCGCGAGTAACAGTCGACGAGTGGCTGCTGACGCCATCGGAGCAAACGACATGCGCAACTCCCTAAGAACAAGAATCCTCATCATTCCGGCCATTGCCGGGGTAGTGGTGCTGGTGATGACCTTCATCATTCTGTGCGGCATTTGGTGGCAGGAGCTGGCCCTCAATGACTTTTCCAAGAATCAGTTAGGACGATCGAATCTACTCACTTCGTCCGCCATGCGGCTGGTAGGAGTGCACAAGAACCTCCACAGCCTGCTTACGAATGCCGAACCACTGAACGCCGAACAGCTTTGGGCCGAGGGACAGCCTATCGTCGATGAAATAGAAGAGATCATTGACGCCATGGTGGGCATAGATTCTTCTTATTCGGCCAGTTCTGAGCAATATGAAAATGCTGACAAGTTTATCAAAGCCAGCAGGATGTATAAGACAACCGCTGCGAGTATATTAGAATTTTCTCTGGTTGATGTCGCGCGCTCAAGATTATTGATAAAGCGTCTCGACCGGCAGTTTGTGGATCTTGCCGACGCCTTTGTCCCATTTAAACAAAACCTCCAAACCGAATTGGACAATTCATTCCGGAAATTAACAATACATAGCTGGAATGGATTCTACTACACGCTGGCAGTGGCCTCCTGCGGAATGGTAATTCTACTTGGTCTCGTTATGGCCACCACACGCCGCATTTTTAGGCCGATACTCACGCTTTCCGATGCGATGAGCGAAATTGTGAATACCGGAAACTTGTCGAAGAGAATTACCGCCGAGGGGGACGACGAGGCTGCAGAACTAACCCAGGGCTTTAATGTTCTCCTTGGACACCTCGAAAAAGCCCAGGAGAACCTGCTCGGCAGGATTTCGGAAATTGAATCTCTCAATACTGAACTTTCACAAAAGGGTGAGGACCTGGAAATCTTGCGTAGGCGTCAAGAAGCAACTTTGGAAGCGGCAGCGGATGCTATTATTACCATTGATCAACGAGGCACTATTCTCTCTTTCAACCAGGCTGCGCAACGAATCTTTGGCTACGGTACCACTGAGGTATTGGGACGTAATGTCAGTATGCTCATGCCTGCTACCCACGCCGCCCGGCATGACTCATACCTCAAGCGATTTGTTGAAACCGGAACGACACACATTATGGGCCGCGGCCGCGAGGTGGAGGGCATCACCAAAGAAGGCAAGACCGTTCCTATCTATATGTCTCTCGGGGAAGCGCGGTCTATCTCCGGTACCGGCGAACGTTTCTTTGTCGGCATTCTTCGAGACCTGTCTGAAATACGTTCAATAGAATCGAAACAGCGCTGGCTTGCTCGAGCTGTGGAGTCTACCGCTGAGGCCGTTTTCCTTACCGATATGTCCGGACTTATTCTTGAAGTTAATCCCGCCTTCGTAAAGTTAACAGGCTTTGAACCCAAAAAAGACGCCATTGAGATGGCTACGCTATTGTCGGAAAGCTCAGAACGTTCGAATTTTCAGAATTCTATCAAACACCTAGAAGGCGGCCAAGCATTTTCAGGAAAGGCACGCATCGGCCGTCCAGGAGAGGGCCTCATTTATGCCGAGTACTCCATATCTCCGGTCTTTAGCCGCGACGGCGCAGTCAAGCGCGGTTTTGTCGGTGTTGTTCGTGATATCTCCGAAAAGGTTCAGCATGAAAGAGCCCTTGAGGAAGCATGTAAACGCGCCGAGGCTGCGAAGGCGGCCAAAGATTTGTTTGTTGCCAATATGAGTCACGAGTTGCGCACTCCCCTTTACGGCATTATGGGGATGGCCGAGAAACTCAAGGAAACGACACTGACCGTCGAACAAGTTGATCTGCTGGAAATCATCTTATCATCTGCGCGCCTCCACTCTGCCCTGGTGAACGACATACTTGATTTTGCCAAGCTTGAGCGCGGAACCTCGCAATTGCAGCGAATCAAAGTCACTCTTCCGCAGCTCATTTCCGACATTGCCCGTATCGCCGAATCTCGTATTAAGGAAAAAGGGCAAACACTAATTCTGAATCTTGACGACCGTCTTCCTTGTCACGTCTTATCGGATCCTGTACGCCTACAGCAAGTGTTGCTCAACCTGCTTGGGAACGCCTGCAAGTATACCGCCGACGGGGGTTGCATTATTCTCAGTGCGCTTGTCGATCGGGTCTCCCCTGAGGCTGCCCAGATAAAGTTTGTCGTTACCGACACGGGAATTGGCATCCCCGGCAACTTAACCGCCGACATTTTTGAGCCATTTACCCAGCTCGAACAAGGATACTCTCGCCCCCATGAGGGAGCAGGCCTCGGCCTTTCGATAGCGTCAAAGTTTGTTGAGCTTCTGGGCGGCACCTTGTGCGTTAGAAGCCGACAAGGCGTCGGAAGCGCCTTTTTCTTTACAATTCCGTTTGCGCTTGATCCACTTGACGGAGCGATAGAGGGCCGGGTGAGTTCAGAAAAAATTCAGGATTTAGAACCGGCAATAAAGAGAGGATGTAATATTAACATACTTATCGCCGACGATAACATCGTAAACCAAAAAATTGCCGTCAATATTCTATCTAAGGCCGGTTACCAGGTCTCCGTTGCGTCCGACGGCCTAGACGCCCTCAGGCAGTATGAGGCAAAGCATTTTGACCTGGTGCTCATGGACATTCAAATGCCGAAACTGGACGGCCTCGCCACTACTTTAGAAATACGAGAACGCGAAAAAGGCAAAACTGAACATATACCCATTGTTGCGTTTACGGCGCATGCGTTCGAGGCCGACCTGGAGAGATACCGCGAAGTCGGCATGGATGGTCACATCACCAAACCAATTGATAGGGAGTCTCTCCTGAAAGAAATTAATAGGATTCTTAAGGGAACAGAATCCAAGAATACCCCTTTGCCGCTCCAGTCATAGAAATCAGCGCGCGAACAACTGCCAGAGGTCTACAAGGAACGCAGGAACGCAAGTAAAGACTGTCGTTCCTGTTTTTCAGCGAGACGAAATTTTTCCCGAGCGGCGCGCGCTTCGCCGCCATGCCAAAGAATAGCCTCCTCAGGCGTGCGTGCTCGGCCATCGTGCAAAAATGTCGCGGTAGACGAAAGGATAGTCGCGGTAACACCAATCCCCCATAGCGGGGTCGTGCGCCACTCGCTACCAGACGCCAAAAAATCGGAACGGTTATCTGCCAAGTCTTCTCCCATATCATGAAGCAATAGATCGGTATAAGGGAATATGCGCTGGTGAGATAAGGCGGCAACCGGGTGACTCCCTGTCCTCATTTCCGGCGTGTGACAAGAAGCACATGAAAACTGAATGAAAAGCTTGCTCCCCCGTATGACCTCTGGATCATCAACATTGCCTGCGGCGGGGACGGCAAGTGTCTGAGTGTAAAACTCCACCGCTTTGAGCACGGCGTCATCTATTTCCGGCAGTTCTCCATCACCCGAAAAAATTGAATTAGACACCCCCATATCATTGGCAAAAGCTGCCGCATTCTGTTGCAATAAATTTGGACGATTTGCTTTACGTCCAAAGCGGCCCAAAACCTCTGCGCCGAGAACGCTGTCCCAAACGTAATTGGGGGCGCCCGAAATACCATCTCCATCGGTATCACCCGGATCCGCCCGTTCGAGTATGAGATCCTCTGGAATAGCTTCCAGCAATCCAGCGCCAAAAACAGGAGGTGCAGTGCGAAGAGAGCGGCTCACATCGGTCGGCAAGGACGAACCGTCAGCCAGTGTTATTTTCAGCCGAGGTCGACGGAGTGAAAATGAGGTCCCGTCACCATATGAGCCCTGTTCTGTTTCCCACGACAAAGAAATATTTGCCTCGGCCGTCGCTCCAAA
>CAZPBV010000009.1:0-12937 GCA_964584675.1 uncultured Bdellovibrionales bacterium | reverse complement strand
GTTGCGTGATCTTGCAGTTGAGTACCAAGCCCCGGGACGATTCCCGGACCACCCGGGACTTCTGGCGTCCCGTCCATAAGGCTTATTCGCACCAAGGCCTGGCTGCCCAGCGGTCCCGAACCAAAGACAGGCTGTCCACGTCCATTCTTGGTATTGCAGACGTCACATGACGAATTATTAAAGCGCGGACCAAGTACCGGATTGAGCTGCGCCGGAGGAGACACAAATACAGCGGCAAAGCTGGCATCTCCCTCTAAATGTTTTTGAAGATCGTTCTCTGTCAGATTGGCCGCTGGATTTTCGAAAGCCAAGGCGGTACGATTAAAAACGGTCGTATCTCCGCCCTGAAGAACCCGTTCCGGGGGAAGCTCTGAGAGATCGCTGCTGCCCCCGCTCCCGCTGCCAGACTCACCCCCACCATGTCCCCCACATCCAAATAGTGCTGGTGAAATAAGAAAAATCAACGCGACTTTCGCCAACCGTATCGTCAACACGTCAGGACCATGTTTCATATTCTCAACTCAACACCATGTTCAAAACTTCGCCCTCCAATAGGGTCTGCACAGCGCGAACACTCCGCTGAGCCGCAACAATAACGGAATCATTGGAACGATTTTGAATAGCGGTAAGAAACGGTTCCGGAATGCTCTGAACAGCCGCAATCGCCTGATCAAAGGCCGCCAACACCTCGGTATCAAGTCCAGGATCCTCCGCACGCACAAGAACAGAAACAGAGGCTGCATAGGCCATCCGGGCCCCTTGAATATTATAGGTAAAGTCCGTCAACGAATTTCCGCTGAACTGGCTTTCTACAATATTCGGATTCCGCTGGTCGAATGGATCTGCAATCTTTCCGTTCGCTACCTCATCGCAAATAGTCACCATGCCCCGAACAAGCTGCTCAAGGGCAGAGGCCTCCGTCGGGAATACCGCGCTCCCTTGGCCGGCGCGAGTTACCTCAAGAGCGTACGCCGCCTGGCCAGCAAAACCATCCACCCATGCAGCAAGCAAATCCGATGTGACTCCCTTGAGAGCCTGAGCTGTAGCAACCAGATATTCTCCCTCACGAGTGGTCAGACTCGACGCCTGTTTTGAGCCGTCGGTTCCATATAACAGATACTCAATGGTGTGAAATCCCTTGAGCGCATTGTCGAGCGTAGACACCGTTGAACTATTGAGCTGGCTTCCAGAGCCAATGACCCCTTCCAAATCGGCCTGGTTAACCGGCCAAGTATCAAGCGCCGGATCAAAACCATAAAAATCGACCGGGCCAAAGAGCGCAGTTTCGCTTCGCTCCCAAGGAACACGAGCTGCAACCCAGGCTTGCCGGGCCGTCTGAAGAGCCGCCTCACTTGGCGCCGACACTAAGTCACGACAGGCGCTGAGCAAAGCCCCCGCGCTTGAGTCTAACGACGACAGGGTAGGGATCAAAAAATCATTAAGATACCCATCAATGGCAGTCCTTTCCAATGATCCACCGCCGCTGGAAAAGTCCCCCGAGTTCGAGCCGCCAGACGAAGAACCGCCGCCGCCACATCCAACCATCATGGCAAGACCAACAATAATTGCGGCAATTCTTCTTATTCCTCTCTTCATAATTTAATTTCCTTTCATCATTAATTTAGGGAATTGCCTCAAAGGGTATTGAGGCATCTAGAGCGCATCCGGAAATATCTGGATGTGTTCTAGTATACAAACCCAATACCAAGACCATAGAAGTTCTCATCTTCCTCTTCCGACGATCCAAAATTACGGTGTGCCCAATTGAGCTTCAATGTTAGGAAATCGTCATACAGGTATGCCAAACCGACTGTATAGACAAACCGCTCATAGCGACTGTTGGCAATGTGAGTATCACTGGTTTCATAATTGGTGTCGTAATAATCAAATCGAAAGAATGGGAACAGATCGTGCTGGCTCTCACCGTGCCAGAGAGAAAGCACATTCAAACCGACTTCACTCCACAAGCCGAGCGCTCCCTCTGCAACGGGCGTTCTCGCAACTCCAAGTGAATTGGGAAGTCGGGAGTTTCTCTCAGATATCTCATCGGCATCACTGAGCGAGCCGACATACAAAGCGCCCTGCGTGCGGAATAGTTTCGACCAATAGCGATAGTTAAAACCACCCATCACAAGCGTCCCATCAACATCCAAGTCATCACGCGGACGATTGCCTGAAGTATTTCCTGCATAAATAGCAGCCCCGACTACCAACCCCGGATACAACGAATTAACATCCACCCGCCCTACAAACGCCAAATCTTCGGCCCGAGCCGATTCAAATCGTGACTGATGCCCCCCGGCAACCCATCGCGCTGAGTCGAAGCCAGTTGAGTCCAGCCCATTAACAACTTGAAGGGTGACCGCCGCGAAATCAAAATCTTTGGTCACCGAAAGTCCAATCTCATCCCACTGACCAGGCAGCATAACTTCCTCAACTTCCGGCCGTCGGACCGCCATGTAATCAGTAGGACGATAGTAAGAAGACAAAGTTCCCATGGCGACGTAGAATCGTCCCGCTTTGGCACTCCACCCGTTCCCAAAATCTTTTTGAAGAAAAATCTCTTCGAGGATAACTTCTCCGCCTTTCTCAATTTCGCTTTCAAACTCTCCAAATTCCTCGTATTCAAGTTCTAGCTCCGACCCAGTTCCGCCATGCTCGAACTCAATTTCAGCCTCAAGTTCGATATCGGACGGCTCATGCTTCCCTTCGAGCTCAAGTACAAATCGTTCGGTATCAAAGGTACTACGACTCTGACCTCGTGAACCTTCGTGCTGATTCTCAGACTCGTCATAGTCATACACAGTGGCGTGCATGTCGCCGTAACCCTCGATTTCGAGCGAAAATGGCCCAGGCGCGCGCACCACCTTGCTGTCCGGCTCGCTGGTAACAGCAGGCGCAAGAACAACCTGAGATAGCTTCTTGTCTAATTCGTCTGTCTTCTTTTGAATTGCTTGTTCCCGTTCAGAGACACGCCTCTCCCTGGCATCAATCTCTCGCTCTCGAGCGGCCAGTTCTTCTCTTACTATTTTTCTGAGCTGTTCTATGGCCGCCGGATCCAAGGGGGCCGCTTGGGAAACCTGGGGAATGGACAATAAAAGAAAAGAAATAATGGCTCTATAAATTTGATTACGTAATCTCATACACAGTATCTCAAGTTAAGTTGCATGTAGCCAGTAGCATGCTTGGCATAACAAGTAAAGACTTGGCTTTAAAATCACTCGATATACGTATGAGCTTTTAGTGCTGCCTATGCTTGTTAATATTGGCTCGCAGATATTTTTCTAGGGGTTAATTGTATACATTGAGAATGGCCCTAATATCATTATATGTAGATATGTCGGAGCTGCCCCTGAGCGAGACACACGCTTCAAGCAACCAGCTCTCTTGCCCATGCCAACAAAGTCCCAGCCCTACAGGAGCACTGGGTCGGTCCCCGGAGCGGAATTCACTTGAGCAGAGCCGCTCGCGAGGACCTTGAGTAAGTCGGAGATCGCCCCTCGCGCCCGGACAAGTTCTGTTTTAAATGCGTCGGCCGAAGAATTTGCAGCCCTCAAAACGAGCCGCAGAGCTCGCTTATTGGCCGTATCGAGGTTCAGCAAACGCTTCAAGCGAATCGAGGACTCTTCTCTTGAAACGTATCTTTCGGTTTCTGACAATAGCCCTTTCAACTCGCCCCTCAAAAGACGCTGCCGCGATGTCAGCCGATTCCTCGGGACCGGCTTCAGTTTCTGCAATACACTATTGATCCGGCGCAGCCTGAGCTCATATTCGTCCGTGCTAAGACAATCAAAAATCCCGTTATCGTTGAGATCTTCGTCCGGTGTGCCGCAGCCACACACTCCCGGTTCCGACTTAGACGAGTCAAGAAGGCAGGCATCGCTGCCGTCAAGGGGATCGCAGACGTCGCCCGAACCGTCCTCATCTCGATCTGCCTGTTCGGAGTTAAACACCGCCGGACAATTGTCTACACCTTGATCGTTCAGGGTGAACCCAAGCGGTACCGACTCTCCAAAACATTCCGTCAGCACCAATTTCGGCAAATCGCGAACGACATCCGCATCCAAATCCAGGTAGGCCTTGTTCCTCCAGCGTGTGGTGTCAGTCGGCGCGCAATCAAGCTCGTTCATAACCCCATCATTATCTTGATCAGCATCGCAAGAATCGCCGAGGCTATCACCGTCGCTATCGAGCTGGTTAGGATTCACGACCGCTAGGCAATTATCCACACCGCTTAGGTTGGCGGTAAAACCGGACTCCGGAGTCACTCCATAGCAAGACACTGGCAAGAGCCGACTTGAATCTCGAACTCCGTCGTTGTCCTCGTCGGGATATGCCTGCTGCCGCCACCTGGTTTGATCTAACGAAGCGCAGTCTTCTTCGTTAACCACCGTATCGCCGTCAATATCGGGATCGCAAACATCGCCCCGAAGATCGTCATCAAAATCAAATTGATCAGGGTTGGAGATATCGGGGCAATTATCTACCGCCGTGGTGCTCATAAGGTATCCTCGAGGTGGTGTGAGACCAAAGCAAGACGTTTCAGTCAAAGTCAACGTTGAAGCAAAGCCGTCACGATCTAGATCGGGATACGCCTGATTTCGCCAGAGACTGGGGTCGGCAGAAGAACAGTCCGCGAAATCGGGAACGCCATCGTTGTCATCATCATTCTCACAGGCATCTCCGTGGCCATCGAGATCGGTGTCCTCCTGACGCGGATCATAATCGGCCGGGCAGATATCTGGCCCGTTTTGAACGAGAGAATACCCCGGAGGAGGGAACTCTCCGAAGCACTCCACCGTCCGAAGCTCGGCAGAGCTGCGTACTCCATCTTCGTCAGGATCATCAAAAGCCGTGTTGCGCCAAGCAAAGTCATAAAATGGCTCACAATCGCACGTATCGCCGAATCCATCACCATCATTGTCATGTTGATCCGGATTGGAAACCTGGGGACAATTGTCACTGCAGTCGAGAACGCCGTCACCATCCTGATCATGTTCTTTCAGCAACCATGTGTCGGCTCCATTGTAACCGGTGACCTGCCCTGAAAAGAGAAGAATGCCGCCTTGGCTTTGGTCGTATACCATGGCGTGCTGATAACGCGCCGGCGGCCAGCCATCGGAGATTTTTTCCCAGACCAGACCGTCCCATTCCCACGTATCACCGCGAATCCCCGGACTTGAGCCGCCCATAAGCACGGTACGGCCGCGCAGCTCATCAAAAGCCATCGCATGACCGAAACGACTACTAGGGCCGGTGACTGCCCTTATTGACCATTCCGTTCCATCCCATTCCCAAGTTTCATTACCGACGTTTTGGCCGACGCCACCGAACATAACCACCTTCTGACGAACCGCATCATATGCCATATCATGCCAATAACGAGCCGAAGGATGCAAACTGGAGCTCCTCAAACTCCAATCAATTCCGTCCCATTCCCAGGTCTGGTCAATGGTGCCAGAGACACCGCTTCCGCCAAAAAGTACCACCACCTGCCGCAAAGCGTCATAAGCCATTGCATGCAGCCGCAGGGGGCCGGGTTGGTGAGCCGGTGTTATCTGCTGCCATGATACCCCATCCCACTCCCAGGTATCCTGGAGCAGGCCCGAACTCAAACCGGATCCGCCATACAAGACGGTGCGGGCACGATGAGCATCATAAGCCATGGCGTGGAAACTGCGTGCCGCCGGCCCTCCGCTTGCTCGCAACGACCATATCGTTCCGTCATATTCCCATGTTTCAGCGGGCATAACTGAACTGTTCGCTTGATAACCGCTGAATGACACCGTCCGGTGCCTAGCTCGGTCGTAAGCCATGGCATGTTGAAAGACCAGGGCAGGCCCCGAATTAGCGCGCACTATCCACGGATTACCTAAATTACCATCCCACTCCAAAAGGTCGCCGCGGGGAAGATAGCCAGCCGACCCTTCCCGAATGACTCCACCGCCATACACGCCAAGCCTTTGATTTGCGGTATCAAAATACAGCAAGGACTCAAACCGGGAACTGGGAGAGGAGCCTATCGTTAACTCAGACCAGGAAGAGCCATCCCACTCCAATATCTTATCTCCCACCAAAAGAAGCACCCGTCCGCGATTAAAATCATACGCAGCCGAATGACCGTAGCCCCCCCCCGGAAAATGCAAACCCTTCGGTTCCCAAATACTCCCATTGAATTCCCATGTGTCACTAGCTACTGCTCCGTTGTATTGACCAATAGCTAAAACCAACCGGCCCCGAGCTTGATCAAAAGCGAGCGAGTGCCATACCGTAGGATTCGGCTGAAGCCCCGCGGTACTAATCTGACTCCAAGCAGTGCCGTCCCACTCCCAAAAATCGTTGAGCAAAAGAAAGCCATTTGCCTCGCCCCCAAAGAGCACCACCTTTTGGCGCTGAGGATCGTATGCCATAGCATGCTTGGAACGGGCCTGCGGGCCAGGTACAACAAACCTATGCCAGTTGGTCCCATCCCATTCCCAGGTATCGCCCAGGTGATTAGTATGGGAGTCCTGCCCACCGAAAAGCACCACCTTGTGGCGTTGGGAATCATAGGCCATGGCGTGCTCATAGCGCGCCGATGGCCACTGCGTAGGACTTTCCGGCGGTCTAATTCTCTCCCATTGAATCCCGTCCCACTCCCAAAGATCCCTGCCATTTTCATAAGAGGTGGCAAATAAGCCCTGCTGGCCGCCGAAAACAACTAACTTATGACGGAAGGTGTCATATGCTCCGGCGTGCCTCCAACGGGCCGGGGGCTGCTGTCCGCGCCAACGAGGACAGTCCTGCGCACCAGCACTGAAGGCAAGCACAGCAAGCGAAAAAAATGAAAGGGTAAATACTTTGACAAACGGCATATTGAAGTACTCCTTGCTGCGAATATCGAGATTGAAATTCGGGCTTTTCTTGGTTGAAGCAGCAGCCTTGCCCTCAAATGCTTCGCGGTAATGGTAAACCAAATGTCTGCGCAAAACAGATCACGCTACCCTATTGTGGCGGCGCAATCAGTTCGCTGGTGGGCTAAGGACTGCAACCACGTTCTCGCGTCACGCTGAAAGCGCTATATCACGGAATTCAAGAAATTCAAACCATGGCTGGAGTATGAGATGTCGGTTTCCTACGAGGGCCGAAAAATGGCAATGTCGTGTGAAAAATTACCCCATTTTTGCCGCAGTGAGCCAATACGAGAACATTGAATTCGCCGATGTCCTCATGGAGGCAATTCCTCTTCAGCGGTACATCTCTGCGTTTGACCACAGCCCCCCCCAGGGAGAATCGGTATAAGGGCTTCTTTAACAAAAGGCGTCTAAATTGAATTAGTATAATAGCGCTTGATGTGGCAAGTAAAAGATTGATTTTTAGTTCGGAAGGTATATATGTAAAGTGGTTATTGTTAATAATTCTTTTCATCGTTGTGTGATTTTTTTGAGGGGAGCATGTTGAGAATCTTTTGGCTCATACAATTTGTTACATGTTGTTCACTGAACATCGGCTGGGCAGACGAAGGACAGCCTCGAACTTCAGTAGTCGAAGGGCGAATTTCAGAGATGGTTCCCAGCAAGAAGGAGATATACGTACGAAACGATGAAGGAAAATATGAGTTCTATTTCTCTTCTCGCACAACTATTACTGAGGAATTATCTCCGCGCTCGTATTCCGATTTATCGGAAGGGCAACGTGTGCGAGTAACCTCAAGAGTTGTGGGAAAACGGCTGGATCCTCTGAACGTTGAGATTCTGAGTCGTTGAGAATCTAGGTGCTGGACCTTTTCGATCCGCTCCCCCCCTTCCATAGCGCTCTCCTGTGGCGCGAGGAGGTGCTTCACCCATTAACGGTGCATTTCCCCATTGGCCTCCTCATGGTATCGGCCGCTCTGTGGTTCCTGTCATTCTGCGGACTGAAAGAACGGCTCCGATTTGCAAGTGATATACTACTCATTCTAGGAGCAATTGGCGGTTGGATTGCTGTTTACACCGGAGGACTGGCTGAGGAAGTGGTTAATGGCGTCATTTGCGACCCCACTATTACCCATCGGCACGGGGATGGTGCTCGTGTGAGCATGATCCTCCTCTCGCTTGCTCTAGCCGCGCGAGTAGCGATGGTGGTAGTGGCAAGAATAAATTACCGAATAAAATTTGAGTACGTGTCATCTTTCGTTGTAAGTATACTCATGCTAGCCGGTTCGGCCGCTCTCATTCAGTCCGCCCACCTGGGCGCATCGCTGGTATACGTCCAGGGGGCTGCTGTGAATCATCCCGGCGACATGTGTGAGGGGTTCGAGTAGCGCGACTCCTTTTTTGAGATCTTTGAGAGGATATCCTGTGTACGTTGAGATTGGCAGAAACCTCATCATCATAATATTACAAGGAAGTATTGTTTTTTCTCATGTATGTGACAACCACGCCACTATAAAGCTATAAGAAGCGGCGAGTAGAGGTCTTGATCGGGTAGCCTCTGGACCAGCCACATGACTTTGTGACTGCATGCGCGGAGGCTACCCGAACGTTTCGGTTTGCCTTTTTGGTTTTTTTACGAAAGGAGCGCCCCGTGCGCACCACATGCTGTCTTTTTGCCGCATTTGCGGTCCACACCACAGTTGCCGGTGTGCTCCCCCAAGCAATCAGCCTAGGGTCGTCTCGAGAGATGGTGGATCCCTATTCGTTAACGGAAGAGACTCTGTCCCTCACAAACTGGGGCGATGGTATTCAGGCCGAGTTCATGGCCAGGGAAAGTTCCTGGCTTTGGTACCGGCAACCATTGGCTCGGCAGCTGCGAACCGGCACTGTCGCCTTCACCAGTGTGGGAGACCAGGGGCTGTTTGACGTGATAGATTTGCTCACTCCTCTGGTTGAAAAGTATTTCAGCCAGAACTCTGCTGTGAACTTCCATGCCGATGCTGTCTGGACGAGACAGACTAGTGCGGTTGGCATAGTAGAGACCGTCCGACAAGAGCTGAGCTATGATGGAGTGCTGAGTGCTCACGGATTCGAGGAGAAGATTCTTGACTCGTCGGTCCGGACAGAAATGAGGTCAATATATTCAGGATGTCGTTTTTTTCGCGGCCTTCTGAGCTCGGTGAATAGCGAGGTGTCGGTAACGGCTATTATTTGGCCAGTTGTTGAACACTCGCAGCCGGTTCCCGAGATCGGATCCTCAACCATGTTTCTTGCTCTTGCCACCGCGCTCAGGCGTCGATAAGTGAATGTGGGAGCGCAGGCCGCCTGCGTGTGCCTGCGCCTCCCCATACTTCTCGTGTAATTTGGTATGACAAAGGTTCTCCATAAATCATGGCCTCTACTCGCTTTTTGGTGGGCATCTTTTTGTTTCGGTGCGAAGTCAATTTGAACTTGGAACGTAACAAAATGAGCCCAAGCAGTACCTAACTTGTGGGTTAGTCTGCGATAGAAACGCTACTATATTAACTTCTTATGTCAGGTGTAAGTCTTCACAGGCAAAGACGGTCAATAGAGCCGTCAGCGAGGGAGGAATTAGCTGCCCACGTTCGCAAACTTCCTCAAGTCCTTTGTAGCGATGGACTCCGGCTGAGCGCCCTGCCTCAAACACTGCCAGACCCAAATAGTGAGCCGCCTGTCTTTTGGAGCGATCGTTATAGGCTCAGGCGAGAAGAGTTAATCAAGCACCTGCAAGACTCCCCCCATACCAAGGAGGTATATAAGCAGCTTGCTTTTTTTGCAGTAGATCCGCTATCACCCACAACCCTTACCAATCCCTTCTACCCAGAATTTTGCAGGCTCGACGCAACGAGAAAGTCACACCTACAGTCAAGCTTTCGACGAACATACATTGATAAGTCCGAGATTCCCCATCAAGCAACGATAGGCCAACACTGTATCACCGTAGCCATGGTCGGGAGACTGCTAGCGCAAGCGCTATTGGCGCAAGGAAGACTGGACGAAGACTTCTGTTGCCGCATCGAAGCCGAATGCCTTGCTCACGATGCGCATAAGCTAGCCGAATTACTTCATCGCGATGCAGAATTTCTACGCTTGGTTGAGCCCGGCTCGTACCTTAACACTTTCTCGCGTGTTGTGGAGGCCAATGGTGTTGGAAGAAACATTTTGATTGGCGACCTTTCGTGGGGCCGAGGATTCGGATATTTGGCGGTCTCTAAGTTTCTAAAGCGTCTTCCAACCGGCGAGCTAACGCTCGCTCTCGATCTGAAGGAAGACTCCAATCTTGTCTTGGCCGTTTGTCAAACGGCTGATAACCTTGTGGCGGAAACAACAATAGTTTCCCCTGTGGGCCGGGTCTTAAGACAAAAGCCGTATGCCGCTTATCCTTCGCTACTCGCCACAGGATTCGTAACTAGTGGCGACAAGCTTGTCCATACTCGTAACATTGACCACCTATCGCCAGACACCCTGGTAGGAAATGTATTTGAAACAGAACTTGCGCTCAATCGGGCTCTTGCGCATGAACTTGGAGTGATGCTGGGTCTTGCAGGTCCAGATAACCCTGATGATGCACTACCTAGTTTTGTGGCGAGAAGTATTGGAGTCCAAAGTTGACCAACCGAAGGATATTGGGCGACTTCACAAGGACCCACTAGGGAACTGAGTCAAAGGGTTTTGACTCAGAACCGGATATTGCATGAAAATGCAATGTCCGGGCTGGCAAGTCCAAGAATGGACTTGCAAATTCGACATTTCCTGTGTCGAATTTGGTGCGACGATTTGTATGGGGCTTCAAGGGGTCCCCATACAAATCTTGGAGCACGCCAAATTAGGCATTATACCAGACAAGTATCACAGAAGCGGCTTTAGCCTATGAAGACTATGGGGCCGCGGGCCGCACGCTAATCTGACCCACAAAGACATTCATGGCATCTCTGAGGTATTGGGCATGTACCCACTCCCGGCGGCGACTATCCAGACAAGCTTTAAGGTCTGGTGGGGTGCGAACCAACGCAACCACAAACTTCTCGACAGCAGTTTGTGGGCCACTTTCTGCCATCGCACCTTGCAATGCCTGGTCAACTGTTTTCTGGGCCTCAAAACGTAACCATAGAAATTGGCCAAGTCTATTTAGTTCAGTAGGAATTCGCGTCCTATCCGAAGGTATGGCTTGCCATGCCTCTTTACCGCCATACCGATATCGAACGACGCCATCCACAAACTGCTGATCGGTGGTCAAATAAAACTTTTTACCAGATTGAACGGTGCGGAGGGCCGATGCGATGAGGCTTTCAATCCAGAATTCCCTTGGATCAAATAATCGCCCGCCATTTGATTCACGCTCACTTGAAAAATACAATTTTAGGCGGCCAACCAGCTCCTTATATACCCCAAACTTATCATCCCCACGAACATAGTGCCGACGAATGGCAAGCGCGGCCCTCATCTCAGGGGAAAGTCCCTCAACGAGCTTAGAAAAGTCCTCAATTTTCCCTAGCTGAAACAAATGTGCGTATAGCCGCGCCGATTCCGGAGACAAAATGCTATCAACCGGCCTTACTAGGTGTTGAAAGTCCGGATCTACTTGCCCTCTCCGCAGGTATCTTGGCCTTAAAGCCTCGATTAGCTCGGCGAGCTGTGGCAGGCACTGCTGATCAATCTTCGAATTATTTCCAGGTTCCCCGCATGACACATCTCGAATGAGTCTGTCAGCCCACAACTCTGCGGGAAGCAAGACGGGACGCCCCGATGCTCGAAGGGACCAAACCAATAACTCGGTAGTCCACAGGTCATATACGCCAGCTGCCATGCCTCGATTTCTGAAATAACCGGCCCGTCCTCGGACACCCTCAAGAAAGGTTTTTAAAAAAAGACCTTCAGGCAGACAGAGTTGTCGCAAACAAAGGGCTCTATCTTCTGGCTCCATCGTGCGAATAGCGCCAAGCAAATCTTCCAGCGGTCTCCCCCGTGCCATCAAGCTCCTCAGTTCGGCAACTTGTGCCTCCGCAAAGCCACCACCACTTGCCTGAGCCAGAGATGCCTCCACGCGAACAGGGGCGGCAGCTTTTAAAGGATCTATTCCAAGAATAATGAATAAGCTCGAAACTGCGTCATCTCTTACCAAACCACCCTGTTCCTTGACCCACTCCACTGACTCCGCAAATGGACGTCGGAGCCTTACCACTCTATCCACGACAGTTTGTTCAGGACTAAGAGAAAAAATCCCATAAGTTCTGAGTGCCGTATTAAGAAGAGTGTCATTCCAGGCTTCAGAAGCAGAAAATCGGCTCTGCCCAGGGGGGCCGTCTTGACGCATCAGAATGCGTGCCCGCATTCCAAGGACGGTGGCAAAATCAGAAGGTTGACCATCAACCCCCGGGCTCATGCGGATAACAACTCTCTTCGATCTATGGGAGTAAGTTGGCGCACGGACTCACCAATGGCAGAAATGTCGCAGCCGGCTGCAATAGGCGCCAAAAGTTCGAGCCGCATAGCGCTATATTTCCGCACCAATCGACGGTGAGCCCCACCCTTCGAACGTCCGGATCTTGGAGAAGTATTGCCGTGCCCCGGCTGAGCACCCATCTCAATCATGAGGTGCAATATACACTATACACCCCATTCAACTCCAACTTCCGGGGGACAAAAGAATATACGGGAAGCTCATGAAACCGCCGGGTTTAGTACTGCAGCCAGTATGGAGTGCCCCTCAGTTTCGTATCTCTGGGCGGCGCCGGTGAGCATTTTCAATCATCGAGAGTTACAGACAGCTTACTTTGAGCCCTCAATACCTAGCTCCCGCGTCGCAGCGACCATCTGCTGAAGCACCTCTTCGAGGGAAGCATCGGAATTATCAATGATTATCGCATCATCGGCCGGACGGGCCGGGGCGGTGGCGCGTTCCTCGTCGCGTTTGTCACGCTCGACAATTTCCATTTCCATCTTGCGCCGAAGTTCGTCGGCAGCCTCACCCTTGGCCGCGATGAAGTCCTCCGGCCCCGGCTGGGCATGGTCGGCGTCTACGC
>CAZPBV010000008.1:3502-19855 GCA_964584675.1 uncultured Bdellovibrionales bacterium | reverse complement strand
ATAGTAGCAGGGCGAATGAGCAGTCGAATGTCTCGGAGCGGTTTAGAATCACTATCGAGGCAAATTCTGTTAACGCTACACCTAATCACCTCTTGGGCTACTGCGCTGAGGGTTGCGTCTTGACCTGGCAGTTGGCTTGGATCCACATCCCTTAATGAGGTAAGGAACTTCTGCTCGACGGCTGTTGGTTCAGGGTTCTCAGATCTAAGAAGGCTTGCATAGATGAGGCAGCATTCATAAGTTGAGCGAGGCAGGGATTGAAGCCCGCGGGAACATGAGGCAACAGAAATGACCTGATCGTAGAGGGGATTATTTCTCGAAAGTAAGTGCAGTGCCGTTTCAAGCGCACTTGCTCCCGATTGCTCCGTCTCAAAAACTGATAGTCCGGCCTCGATAAGCGTCTTAAAGATCTTGGCTACATCTTGCAGTCGCGCTTGGTCTTCGTCACTATAGTTACTCAGCGGGGCTGCAGCCCTAATGAGAGTGTGCATATGATCGTGAGCGCCTTCGAGAGCTGATGGGTGTGATGCAAGAAAATTGACGATATCGCAGTTCAAAGCCACAATAGCGCAATGGAGCGCCGTGCAATGAGGCACTTCTTGACCGTTGAGCTCGCCCTCGCATGTGGCACCTATCTCTGCTCCCAATTGAATTGCCTGTCGGACGATGCAAAGGGGGGCATCATTTTCACATAGTCTATGGAGGAGGGTAGGACATTGAGGGTCGGGGCGCGCATTTATTATGTCTCCTACCACCTTGGGACCCATGGTGCGGCCAAGTTTGGACAAGCTCTCAAACGCTATGGCTACATTTTCCCAATCATTTTGATCTATCAGGTCTAAGAGCTTGAGATGTATACCGATGAGTTGAGAAAGGGTCTGCTCAACCGAGGGGCCGGAAGTTGCAGGAACTTTGGAAGGATTATCACTTGCACAAGGACGGGGGTGTGGGGTTGGGCCTGACACAACAATACAATCTGCAAACTACAACATATTGTAAAAACACCCGATTGTCGTTATCCCCGATCGGGAGTTTTCATTGTCAGACAGTATACAAATGGATCCGGGCACTAATCAAATTTCTATGAAATGCGCGCCAGCAACTTAACCGCAGGCTTTTGCTTTCATCGTCCTGCGGCGACCAAGCTCTTGCACCACTTCGGCAAAGCCGATGTCCCGCTCGGATAGCAGGACTAAGAGGTGATAGAGAAGATCCGCTCCTTCAGACACAAGGCGGCGCTGATCCTGGGCAAGGGCGGCAACTACCACTTCTACTGCTTCCTCTCCCACTTTCTGGGCCATAGCGGCGCGGCCCTCCCGAAACAGCCGGCACGTATATGATTGGGAGAGGGGCTCCTGCCGCCGATTCTTTATGGTCCGTTCAAGCGCTGCCAAAGCGCCGAACGGCGGTCCGCATTCCGCCCCGAAGCAACTTGCATTTCCCGTGTGACAGGTTGCCCCAACCGGCTCCACCTGAATGAGGAGCGCATCGCTGTCGCAGTCTGCGATCATGCTTTTAACTAGCAAAAAGTTTCCCGATGTTTCTCCTTTGGTCCAGAGGCGCCCTTTGCTACGGCTGAAGAAGGTTACTTTTCCGTCCCTACAGGTCTTGTTGTACGCTTCCTCATTCATATACCCGAGCATGAGGATGCAGCCGCTTGCGTGGTCTTGGATGATCGCAGGAATGAGGCCATTGTCTTTCTTAAAGTTAGGTTCCATATCGCACCTCGATATGAGCTCTTTTTAGAGATTGTTTTAATTGGGGTATCTTTAAGTCGCCCGAGTGAAAAATGCTTGCCGCAAGAGCCGCATCCGCCAGCCCAGTAGCGAATACATCAATAAAATGATTAATGGCGCCGGCGCCGCCGGAAGCAATGATCGGGATATTCACCGCCTTTGCAACTGTGCCGGTAAGTTCAGTCGCAAAGCCCGCTCGAACCCCGTCATGGTCAATAGAAGTAAGCAGAATTTCTCCGGCTCCGCGCTGGCTGGCTTCAATCGCCCACGCCACCACATCACGCTGCGCATCAATATTGGCGCCGTGGGTTCGCAGCCTCCAGGATGAACCCTGTCGCCACGCGTCGATAGCGACTACGACCGCTTGACTGCCGAATTCTCCGGCGAGCTCATTAATCAGTTCCGGTCGCCCAACAGCCGCTGAATTGATTGAAATCTTATCCGCCCCGGCGCGCAGGAGTAGGCGAGCGACCTCCACGGAGGAGATGCCGCCGCCCACAGTGAAAGGAATGTTGATTTCTTGCCCAATCCGCTCGACAACTTCGACAAACGCGCTGCGTCCCTCGATGCTCGCACTCACGTCGAGGAATGCAAGTTCGTCAGCGCCTTGCGCACAGTACCAGCACGCCATGGCGACAGGATCGCCGACGTCACGTAAGTTACGAAACCGAAGACCTTTTACGGTGCGGCCATTGTGCACATCGAGGCAGGGAATTATTCGCTTCGTGAGCATATATATGTCCTCAGACTTTCCAGACTAATCCTACCTTCGTATAGTGCGCGCCCCATTATCACCGCTTGCACCCCGTTCTGCTCAAGCGCGAGCACATCGTCCAAACTGCTCAGACCGCCGCTGGCAATAATCTTTAGTTCCGGGAAGGTTCGAGTAAGAGTCTGATAGAGCGGCACGTCCGGCCCCGCAAGCATGCCATCACGAGAAATTTCGGTACTGATGACGTAGCGCAACCCTTTTTCGATAAACGGGGCAATAAAAGAGGTAATTTCAATTGATGATGCGGACTGCCAACCGTGGCAGCATAAGTGCCGTCCGTGTACATCGGCGGCCAGGATGAGTTTCTCTCCGCCAAATAGGTCGAGCCAGTTAGAAAATAGCGTTGGATCGCTGAGGGCAACACTTCCCACATTCACTTGCTTTGCACCACATGCAAATGCTCGCCGTAAGGTCCGTTCGTCGCGTAGCCCGCCTCCGAAATCAATCTCGAGCGATGTGCGGCTGGCAAGCTCCTCCAAGATACCCCAGTGCTGTGGGGAGCCGGACCGTGCTCCGTCGAGGTCAACCAGATGAAGATGAGTGCACCCTGAGTCTTCAAATTGCCGCGCTAAAACCAAGGCGTTGTTGCCGTAGTTTGTGAGCCGATCAAAGCGGCCTTGTGTAAGACGGACACACTGTCCATTCATCAGGTCAATAGCCGGCCTAATCTGTATCATAAGGTAATAAATCTCCTGAGTAGTTTCTCACCGGCACTCCCGCTTTTTTCAGGATGAAATTGGACGGCGAAAAAGTTATCTTTCTCCATGGAAGCGGCCATGGGGAGCGCATAGGTGGTGCAAGATGTGATGTGCTGTCCCTCGGTCACCGCATAGCTGTGAACAAAATAGAAGTAGTCATCCTCCCTTACCAATTTGGAGCCCCAAGCGGAGGGTGTCACTCTATTCCACCCCATATGGGGTATTTTGGGGCATCCCTTCAGGAGATGCACTTGCTCGGAAAAGATTCCGAGACCCTGCGTAGAGCCCTCTTCGCTGTACGCACAGAGGAGTTGCAATCCCAAGCAGATCCCCAAGAACGGCTGCTGAAGGTCGGGAAGTACATCCTGAAGGCCGCGCAGTCGAATCGAAGCCATGGCAGGCGCTGCATGTCCGACTCCGGGGAATATGACATGGCTGGCGGTCCGAATATCCTCTTGGCGACTTGACAGAATACATGGCGCCTTCAATCGCCGCAGCGCGTTTATTACCGAAGCAGCATTACCGGCCTGATAGTCAATGACACACACCTTCATAGACAGCCCTTGGTGCTTGGCACCCCCTCAGAGTAGTCATTCACTAGCAGTGCTTGGCGCAGAGCCCGCGAAAATGCTTTGCATATGCCTTCGATTTTGTGATGCTCGTTTGTACCGTCAGCCTTAACATGCACGGTCATACGGGCAGCTTCGCACAGAGAGCGAAAAAAGTGCTCAAAGAGCTCGGTCGGCAGGCCGCCGATCTTCTCGCGCTTGAATTCGGCTTGCCACACCAGATAGCTCCGTCCCGAAAGATCAATTGCTACGGTGGCGAGACTCTCGTCCATGGGGAGGGTGAAGCCATAGCGATTGATTCCCGTCTTTTCCCCGAGAGCTTGCCGAAGAGCTTCTCCGAGCGCCAAGGCCGTGTCTTCAACAGTGTGGTGCTCATCCACTTGCAAATCGCCTTGAACTTCAATCCGCAGGCCCAAGCCGCCGTGACGGCAAAGCTGCTCAAGCATGTGGTCAAAAAAGCCTATGCCCGTGCGAATGTGTATAGGAACGTAGGGCGATAAGCTCAGGGTTAAGGTAATATTCGTTTCTCGTGTCACCCTTCTGACGGTCGCCGTCCTTTCAATGGCAGTTAAATAGCGAGTTGCCTCCTCCCATGATTTTGCCACACAACTTGCCGACACCTCTTGTGCGGAGCCAAGGAATATTGACTGGGCTCCGAGGTTGCGGGCAAGTTGTATGTCAGTAGTTCTGTCTCCGATCACCGCCGAGAGAGAAAGATCGTAGGAGCCGTCAAGATACTTGCCAAGCAATGCCGTGCCGGGTTTGCGGGTCGGACGGCCTTCGTGGGCAAAACTGCGATCAATCAATATCTCGGCAAATTGCACTCCCTCTCCGGCCAATGTTGTCAGCATCCACTGATGAGCAGGCCAGAAGTTTTCTTCCGGAAATGAAGGTGTCCCGAGGCCATCTTGGTTGGTGACCAGCACCAATTCATACGAAAGGCGATTTGCGATAAACGAGAGAGCCCCTATGGCACCAGGCATGAACTCAAGTTTGTCAAGACTATCGACCTGCTGAGCTCCAGCAGGTTCTCTAATAATGGTTCCGTCGCGATCTATAAAAAGTACTCTCTTCTTAGGCATAATTTTTTACTCCATGTGCAATTTCTGACAGCGCCCGGCCAAACGCCTCATTCTCTTCCTTACTTCCGACAGTGATGCGTAAACAATTTGCACAAAGCGGCTCGCTCATGCGGCTTCTCACAATAATGCCGCGCGCGAGTAGTTCGTGAAAAACATGCTCCGCATGGTAAAACCGAGCCAAGAAAAAATTTGCGCTCGACGGGAATACTTCTTGAACAAGGGGACACGCAGCGAGCAGTGAGGCAAGACTCCGACGTTCTATGGCTGTTGACTGTCGAACACGGGATAGATCCTCACGGCGATCGAGTACGGCCGTCAGGACTTGTTGGGTATGAGAATTGACGTTATAGGGAAGTTTTATCTTGCTCATTGCCCCAATAATCTCAGGGGCTCCCAGCGCATATCCGGCCCTGAGCCCCGCCATTCCCCAAGCTTTTGAAAATGTTCTAAGCACGACAAGTCGTGGAATGAGCCGAAGGAGAGGAACCAGCGATTCCTCCGGGCAAAAATCAATGTAGGCCTCGTCAACCGCAATAATTCCCGGAAGCTGCTGCAGAAACTCCGCCGCTTTATCGGTCGGGAGGAGCAGATTACCGGTTGGATTATTGGGGCGGCATAAGAAGGTGACCCTTACATCAGACAAGTCGTTTGTCGCGAGCGCATCGCTCGCCAGTTGAAATGTCGAGGAAAGGAAAATTTGGTGAACCGGGAGGTTATGCGAGCGGGCCACGACCTCGTACATCCCATAGGTGGGAGGAAAGATGAGAACTCCCTGCTGGGGCGGTTCACAGACGCAGCGCACCAAGAGATCAATCAGTTCATCGCTTCCGTTGCCAACAATAATTTGCTCGGGCGCCACAGCGTGAAGCTTCGCCAAACGAGACTTAAGAGCCAGATGCTGTGAGTCCGGATAGCGGTTATAGCCGGGAGCTTCCGCACTCTCAAAGGGAATCTCATTAGCGTCCAGATTAATGCGTGCGGCGCCACGCCACTCATCTCTCGCCGATCGGTAAGGACTGATGTCGCGCAGGTGAGGCCGAATGAATTGCGCTACTGACTTCATTGTGGTTCCCCCCTCTTTTGCTGCCGGCATTGTTTCGTTTCTCCGGCGGACCCGAGGATATTTTCAATGTCTTCCGGAATAAGTCGCGCTGTAACGGCGCGGGCATGAGCCTCCAAGCCTTCAGCGCGCGCTAACGCCACAATCGATGCGCTCATGTTTTCGAAACCCGTGCGACTCAACTCCTGAAAGGTGATGCGCTTCATGAAGCTATCGAGTCCCAGGCCGCTCCATGCTCGAGCCGCTCCGCCGGTGGGCAGCACATGGTTAGTCCCTGAAGCATAGTCGCCGGCCACTTCGGGACTATAGGGTCCCAAGAAAATCGATCCAGCATTGTTGATATGAGCGATGATTCTACGCGGATTGGCGACACATAGCATCAAGTGCTCGGGCGCATAGTCGTTGGAATAGTAAATCGCCTGCTCTACGTCGCGGCACACCGCATAATAGCTCTTGGCGAGCGCCTGCCGGGCAATTTCGGATCTCGGTAGGTCCGGCAATTGTCTCTCGATGGCCTCCAGCACTGCCTTCGTGATAGCGGCGCTCGTGGCTAAGAGGATGACTTGGCTATCCGGGCCGTGTTCTGCCTGTGAGAGTAGGTCGGCTGCTATCCACTCAGGATTGGCCGAATCATCGGCTATAACTAACAGTTCGCTTGGACCGGCCGGCATATCGATGGCGGTTCCCCCGGCACAGACTGCTTGCTTAGCCAGAGTAACAAATTGATTTCCCGGTCCGAAAATCTTGTCGACTGCCGGAATTGTCCTGGTGCCGTAGGCCATGGCGGCAATTGCCTGCGCTCCCCCGACGCAAAAGACTCGTTGAATGCCGAGGAGCTTTGCAACGTAAAGAATTGCCGGGTGAGGCGTGGAGCCTTGATACGGTGGTGTGCAGAGAACTACATCGGCACATCCTGCAATCTTGGCCGGGACTCCCAACATGAGGAGGGTTGAGACTAGAGGCGCACTACCGCCTGGAATGTATAACCCGACTCGCTCAATGGGCCGCCATTCTGTCCAGCACCACACTCCCGGCGTAACTTCTACTCTCATGGGAGGAGATGCCTGCGCCCGGTGAAACGTCGTGATATGAGCCATTGCCTGAGCAATGGCGGCCCGAAGTTCCTGGGAAACTTGGTTGTCCGCCTCATCCATAAGTTTTTGAGGAATGGCTAATTCGGTGACCGTTATCCCGTCAAACTCTTTGGTAAGTCTCGCGAGCGCGTCATCGCCATCGCGTCGTACCTGATCGAGAATCGTTTCAACTTGGGCTCTTGTCGTTGCGTAGGACACTTCGCTTTGACGGCGAATATCTTTCCAGTATGCTGTTGGTGGTTCAATGAGCTGTTTCATGGGGCTTTCCATTTCATGTCACAAGTTTTTCAATCGGAAGTACCAAGATGCCTTGAGCTCCGGCTGCCTTGAGCGCGCTCATGACATCCCAAAATTGATCCTCCTGAACAACCGAGTGCACGGATGACCACCCGGAGTCAGCCAGGGGAATAATGGAGGGGCTTCTCACGCCGGGAATAAGGGAAGTAATCTCGGCGATAGCCGAGTTTGGAGCATTAAGCATAATGTATTTTGTATGACGGGCGCGGCGGACGGCCTGGAAACGCAGCAGGAGTTCGTCCAAGATCTTTCGTTTGGGGCCGCGTTCTAAGGAGGGGCTTGATTGCTCTTTGCCTTCGATAAGGACTGCTTCCGAGCGAAACACGACTTCAACTTCCCGCAAGCCATTACTTGCAAGGGTGCTCCCCGTGCTCACGAGATCGCATACAGCGTCCGCCAAACCTATGCTCGGCGCTATCTCGACCGATCCGCTAAGCCTGTGCACCTCAGCCTGAATGCCACTGCCTCTCAGAAAGTCCTCAAGGATGCGGGCATGAGAAGTGGCGATTCTCTTTCCGGCTAGAGACTCTAGTGACTGGTATGGGTAGTCGCGTGGAACAGCCAGAGAGAGACGGCAGGCTCCGAATCCGAGCCTATCTCTAACCTCAAGAAGCCGATTTCCCTCTGCGATGACATTGAGGCCAACTATTCCGCAATCGGCGACGGCATCAGAGACATACGCAGGAATATCATCATCGCGCAGAAACAGAAGTTCGAGCGGAAAATTGATAGCGCGGGATTTGAGCGCCGATTTTCCAGTCGGCAGGTCAATGCCGCACTCCATGAGAAGCTGCAACGACTGCTCGGCCAAGCGACCCGACCTTTGCAAAGCCAGGCGAAGTATGTAGGACATGGCACGCTCCTAGGAGCTAGGTGAAATAATAAAACAATAGGAAAATGAAAAAAGGACGGTGTGTTCGCGCGTTAGGCGCGATGGTGGAAATGGCGGCAAGATAAACATGAGAGTTTGATAAAACTCATAGTCTTCATGTAACTCCATCGAGGGAGTTTAGTCAAGACGCTGCTTTTATTTTTTGGTCGCCTGAGAAAAAACGGGGGTAGCAAGGCCCGCTACTCGACACTTCCAACTTCGATCGAATCAATCTTCTTGCCCTTAAGCCTCAGTAAATAAAGCAGTCCCTGCTGCGAATAGTACATACCTTTGTGCAGCCCGGACTTGATAATAATCGGCTGTACCACTCCATCCTCGTTTTTAAATATCACGCTGGCCTTGCGCGACTTGCCTCCAATAGCGCTAAATAATGCGCCGTCGGTGACAACCTTGACGCTATACTTGACTCCTTTAGCAACCACGGCGCCTTTACTGCCTTCAATAATCTCATTGCCAACCACCTTGTCATCGTCATCCAAAACTTCTCCCTCACAAAGAACAAGAGTCGTATCGTCGATCACGAGTGATTCACAGCTTCCGTCATTGTCTCCATCACCACTATCCCCGTCGTCTCCTTCGCCGGGAGAGGTATCTCCAGGGTTGTCCGTTCCTGTGCCGGAGCAAGTTAGTGTAATCGGAATACTGGATTTGTAGCGTATCGAACCACGCAACGGCACACCTCGATTTTCGCAATCTTGCGTGTAGTCGGCTGCAAAGGTGGCCAGTTTTCCGTTTTGGTCTCGCGTTATTTCAAGTACTTCAAACGATCCACTGAGAGTATTGCAGCCACGCCCATGCCCGGCGACATCGATTCCGCACTCAAGCGAGGACTGAAACGGATAGCGTCGACAGTTTTCGTACTTTCCAACTGCCATGGTCTGGCCGAATGGAGCCTTAAATTCGAAATCAAAGTATCCAGCCGCGTCTGTAGAGATATCAGCAAGGCTCGTGTCTGTGCTTGTCGAGGCTGTAAAGACGCCGCGATAGACCCCGTCACCTTCGGTGAAAATCACCGGTTTCTGGACATATTCGGCCATTACCCAAAAGCCTGGGCAGGCATGGTTTTGGGAAATTGTATCGGCGAATCCATGAGTACTTATTCCTAAGGAGCTACAGAGAACTGCTAGCATCTGGGCACTAATATTTTTGAGACAACTCATTGTTTTTCGCTCCACTTTTTCGCTTCAGCCACTGCTCTTTATCGGACGAGAAAAGAGGGTCCTAAAGGTTCTGAGAATTAAATGTAGCGAATAACGCCAAAGGGCAGCGAACATGGACCCCTCGTAGGGACATTGCTCTCTGCCAGGGTCTATGAAGCCATGGCCATGCGCTCCGCTTGACCTTGCAGAGGCCAAACGAACCAAGCAAATTCATTGACGGTGAGAATGCGTCTGCGTCGATCCGCCCGAAAAAATGCACCACTGAGAATCGAGGCGAATACAATCTGGAGAAAGGCATGAGCTGTGGCGCCCGGTGCGCCGAACCTCGTAGAGTTCTTTCGGGGGGGCACCCTCAGGGATGGCTTGCGCCGAGCGCCGATTGAGGAAGTAGGTGATGGCAAACTGAAATCCATGAGGCGCTACGATGAAGGCATTGGGGGGAATAAGGGTCTGTAAGGTCTCTCGGGACTTCGCGAGCGATGCCACGGGATAGTAGGGGACTTCATACTTCTTTGATTCAAACACGTTTTTCATGAGGAGCGGGACAATGAGAACGGCACAGACAAACTGACGCGCTTTGGGATAGGCACTCTCCTTTACCTGCAACAACAACCCCGCCATGAGGTAGAGGAACCAAACAGAGGAAAACGCCAATCGTACGGTCATGTGGCCATCGATTTCCCAAATGGGACTTTGCATGGCCAAGACAGCGGCGCCCAGATAGAGGATAATTTCCCACGTTCGATGGTCGGAATTGCGGCTTCGTCTTAGGGCATGAAGGGCCGTCATAGCGCACGCTGCCCCTATGATTGCAAAACTAACAAATTCAAGGTGTTCGAGGTTTGAACAGACTATGACTTGACAGGCAGCGAGCCAGCCGCAGGTCAGATTTTCTGACCACAAGAATAACTCCTTAGGGTTGTATTGCAGATATACGCCAATTGCGCCCAGAAGAAGTGCCGTCAATACGATGGGGCCAAAAAATTTTAGGCTGCTCCATTGAGATTTCTCAATGTGCCTGGTTGTCAGAGTGACCTGAACTACACCAAGGCCGGCAACTGAAACGGCTCCAAAGATATGAGTGCAGGCCGCGAGTGCAAGTGTGCAAGCCAGAGACCCAAGATATATACTTCTCCCTACAATTCTCCGCTCTCCAGCGGCCGGAAGAGTGACCCACAAGCGACAAGCGCAGGCAAAAAACCCTATGCTGGTAGCCTGCTTTGGAAAACCGTAATGCCGATAGAATAGAATATCAGAGCTCCAGAGCCCGATCAGTAGACAAGGTAACGCATAAGAGAGTCCTCTGTGAACGAAGGCTATCGACAAGAGACCCAGGCTGGCCGCTATCGCCAGGTGAAAGGTGGCGATAGCGGATAAGCCGAATATTCGACTAACGGTGCCAAGGAGCCAAAGGTAAGGAGAAAAGGCCGTGTAATAGCCATGGCCATCCCTCGCGTAGTTTTCAATTTCCTTAAGATAATAATAACCATCTGTCGATGGGATATGCTCAATACCAAGAATCCACTCCAGGCGACTAACCACCACTACGGCTAGAAGAAGCCAAAGGATGAACCCGATGACGCGATCCATCGTCGGCGGCGCTAAGGAAAGAGCCCCCAAGAAAGGACCCCCCTCCTCTCATTCCTCATCAAGTCGTCCGCTAGCGAGTCATGGGTGAGGACTGCATGCCCAAAAGTGCCCGGCATGTGGCGCCAGCTACGCCGCCGCTGCATTTTGCACATTGAACAAGGTCATGGAACTGCGAATACATACCCCAGAAGATATAATACCGATCAATGGGATCCGCAGGATCTACGTCACTTACATTCGCAGCGTCGTTAACCATTTCCTCAAGATTAGCTATGGAATTCAAAATTAAATTAAGGTGAGCCTGCCACATGCCGGAACCACAGGTTTGTATGTCGGAAAGCATTTGACCACGGCGACTTGGCCCAATCCATGACAAGAAACCGTCAAATTCGGCGGCTTGATAGGTGCTCATTTGATTTATCACCGATGACGGCAATTGCGCCCAAATCTGTGATGTCTCAGCTGACATATCTACAGCCATCTTGCACAAGGTAAATTGCTCAGTAAGCGGGAGAGTGCTTCCTCCGCGGGCCGCCCCTGCTGCGGGAGCAGCAAATGTATTTACAGCACCTCCCAGCCACAATGCGCCACTCACCGCTACTCCTAAAATCGCCCTAAATGCATAATGTTTCATGTTCTCTCTCCAGACAAATAATACCCCTTAGACATATTGGATCTACATTTTTTCGCTAGAAAATCCGAGTCCTACATTGCATTTGGATAATAAAGCTGCTTCGGACAGTTTCGGCTACAACTATCCTGCGCCGGCCCCGCGGGAATAGTATTGGCGCAGCACGCTCTGCATCTCGAACCAACTGACGTCGATCCCGCGTTATCCTGGCACTTGGAACTGCATCCGCCGGTTTTTGAATCACCGGAATTCGGCTTTGGCGCAGATCCTTTTGGCCCGGCATTGTAATTTGGAGAGCAAACATCGGTGACGGGAGCGGGACACCCAGTCACGCTGGTCAAAACAACTGCGAGAAGTGCCAAGCGAACCATACTGCCAAGAGAAAATTTCATATGCTCAAATTCCCCAAAAAATATCCAGCTAAATATCAATGATAAAGGCCTTCAGGCCAATACCACGCCTTGGTGTACTTAAGCAAGGAATTTTAGTCGTCCGGTGTCGAAGTATCCTTAGTTCCCCTTTGCTGCTGCTGCCATGGCATCGATCACTTGTGATGCACTAATAGGATAGTATAACCGACCACTATTGACCGCCTTCTCGGCACGCCCTCTTAGGGCGGCAGCGTCCAAAGGCGATAGGCCCTCCAATCCGAAAGGTAATAAAACCTGCAAGCAGGCGGCATCAAACGAGGGATCGTTGTCGTATCGAACATACCAACCCAAAAACCTTGTCGTCAAAACTTCCCTAAGGCGGGCATCGCCAGCTATGGCCTGTCTCAATCCACCATCAGTATCCATCAACGGGACGCTGAGTACGCCCCAAATCATTACTTGCCCCGCACCGAGGTTCTCCGCGCAGATTGAATTAATTTCGGCGCAAACAGCATCGATTTTTTCTTCGGAGACGTCGTTTTTTGTCCAGCCAGAAACACGGCTGTGGAGCTGGTGATATTTTTCAATCCACTCAGGCTGACCAAAAATGCGATTAAAGAAAGATGGATTATTTGACTCTTGCAACTCTTGAAGCGCACGAGAAAAAGCTGTTGGCTCCTGAGGCCGTGAGGCATGGTGGCCATAGGTGCCTATAAAGGTTACTTGTCGAAGGAGGTGGCGAATATAAGGATTTTTCTCTGAATCCATAAGATCCTGGGCTATTTGCACAATCCCAGGAAAAGTGTGAGGGTCCTCCGGGGTATTTCCGGATCGGTCCCAGAGGGTGTTCAACGCAAGCTCCAGCAACCGTTCTCTCAACGGTTGTGGTATATCGGAATGTGAATAAAACTCGAGCAACTTTTGAAGCTCTCCCTCCACCTGCCCCTGGGTAAGCTGCGGGCTCCTTAACGCATCGGTGTAAGCTTCTAGAGCGGCAGCTCTGTCATTAAGGTCATTGGACGTGTTGGATTCGTCTCCTTGGGCTGCGTCCAGAAGGGCTACAAAAAGAGTGTTTTGAGCATCGGGGGAAAATAGGGGGATAGCCCTGGCAGCCAAATTCGCCCACGCCCGGGAAAGTCCTGGCTTGTCCTTTGAATTCAAGAACGAAAGTAACCACTCAGCCTTTTCATCAGCCGAAGCTGTAACACCACTTTCCCATGTTGAAAGTTGACCGCCGAGGGTTTCAAGCTCGCCAAGACCTTCCACTCTCTCTTGGTTAACACTTCCTGAAGGACTTGCCTGGCTACCACGTTGATACCAAGGGCTTCGTGCCGCATGACCAGAGGTGCCATTCAATGCGCTGTGAACAGCTTCCGCTAAACCGCCAAGATTAGTCCCAGTACGATGAACGAGTCGCCTTCCATCTGGAGCGAACACTACCACCTGAGGGTAGCTCGCAACACGGCTGCCGGTTATCGGATTATCAGGGCTAAATAAACCTGTAGCTCCAGCAAGAATAATTCCGCCCGGCACACCAGGGCTTCCGGCGTGTTGAGAAACCCAGCCGCTCACCGTGTCATACGACGCCATGGTTGGCGCTACCACCTGTACCCTTCCTGGGAATTCTTGGTCCCATTGAGCTTTCAATTCGTGTAATTGCGCCGCGACTTTTCGGCAGGGCACACAGGCAGGGTCCCAGTATTCCACAACTACGACATGGCCCTCGGCTAACATGTCGGCTAGAACGGGAGGTAGACCCGCATCGAGGGCACGCTCGTAATCTGGTCCCTTCGACCCGAAACCAAGAGCCAGCGATTGTTGAGCAGTTGCTGAAACGGTATTTTCTCTGCCCGAGCCTTTCGGCATAAGGCCAACAGAAGCAACTATGGCGCCGGCAGCAACGAGGGGTGTCAGGTGTCCTGGGCGCAAACTTACGTGACGCCGCTCACCCAACGGACCGGCAGAAGGCAAGACCTCCCGCCCGCCGCTAACAGTCCCCGCATTTCTAGCACTACCTAGGATCATGAAAAATTACCCCCCTCCTCTGGTGACACTCGCCCCGAGAAGGATAGCACATACCACCACAACTATGCCCTATAGAACGGGTAAAAGCCAACTAAAGAATCGTGTCCAGGGCAGTTGGCGTTCGCTTGCCAAATATTTGACAAAACTAGAGTTATTACCCAAGCTGCTACTACCGTTCCGCATGAAGACAGTATTCTTGAGCCAACTATTGGGCTTTATTACCCTCGGGTGTTTTTTATGCGCGCCAGGCCTTGGTAGCGCGGGAGAACCACCGGACCAGGCTCCCCAACGACCACTAGTTCTCGTCTCGATTGAACCTCAGGCCTACTTTGTTACGCAGCTTGCCGGCGACTCTGTCGAGGTGCACGCGCTTATTCCAAAAGGAGCCAGCGCGGAAACATTCGAGCCTACGATTCGTCAATTGCAAATGGCCGAACATGCGCGATTGTATTTCACCATTGGGCATCCGCGTTTTCCATTTGAAGCGGTCTGGGCCAAGCGTTTGATGGAATTTAATCCTAACCTCGCCGTCGTCCCAACCTTTGTTCAAGGAGCAAGCCGAGACTCTGATATTCATGTGTGGCTCGGACCTCGTTTGGTTTCCGGTATGATTGGCGAACTATCCGCGCACCTGGCGACTCTTCTCCCTGCAGAACGAGGCTCTATTGAGTCAAGACGTGATCGGCTGCAAGAGCGCATAGGAGTTCTTCAAGAGAACTTGAAAAAGCGATTTGCCGCATTTCATGGAAGGAGCTTTGTTGTATTTCATCCAGCCTGGGGTTATCTGGCGAGGGAGCTTGGAATCGAGCAAGTTGCCATTGAACGAGACGGAAAGGAGCCGGGTCCTGCTCAATTAGCAGCGCTTGTCCAAGAAGCGCGGCGCGAGCATATCTCGGTCATCTTTGTGGAGCCTCAAATACCCGAGAGTGGTGCGCACTCTATTGCGGCCGAGGTAGGCGCGCGGATCGAATCGCTCGATGGCTTGGCCTATGACTGGTTTGCTAATATGGAGCATGTAGCTGATCGCCTCGAGCAATCTTTTCGGAAGTCTTCATGAGCATACCGGCGCTGGACGTTTCGCATGTCTCTCTCTCTTATCGCGGGGGAGTTGTTTTGGAAGATGTGTCTTTGAAACTAGACGAGTTTAGTTTCTTGGGTCTCATCGGTCCTAATGGCGCCGGGAAGACAATATTTCTGAAGACAATTCTTGGATTGATACAGCCCGACGCCGGGGAAATTAGGGTATTTGGGAAGTCCCCGCAGCGTGCCCGCGGATTGGTGGGGTATGTTCCTCAATATGCCCGCTTTGACGCGCAGTTTCCCATTTCAGTGCGTGATGCCGTGCTCATGGGAAGGTTAGCGCGCGGGCGAACCCTCGCTGGGTACACGCCCCGCGACTATGAGGTGGTGGATGAGCTCATGGCACTGCTCAATCTAATGGAGCTTCAAAAAAAGCTGGTGGGAAAGCTTTCCGGCGGGCAGCTCCAGCGAGTTTTAATTGCGCGGGCTCTGGCGCTTGAACCGCGCATGTTGCTGCTCGACGAACCCACGGCAAGTCTCGATAGCCGGGTGGGGCTCAGTGTATACGAACTCCTTGAAAAATTTTCTAAGTCTATGACTATTATTCTTGTTTCCCATGATATTGGGGTGATTTCCCGATATGTTCGCACCGTGGCCTGTCTCAACCGTCGACTGCATTATCACGATTCAAAGGAGCTCACGTCCGAAATGTTAGAAGAGGTCTATGGGTGTCCAGTTGATTTGCTGGCGCACGGACACGCCCACCGTGTGCTCCACAGCCACCATCATCACGAGGATTGATACAGGTTGGCGAGGCTCGAATATTCTTTTTTTCAGCGAGCCATATTGGCCTCGCTTTTGGCCAGCATTGCGTGCGGGATTATGGGAACCTTTGTAGTTGTAAAACGCATGGCTTCTATCTCAGGCGGCCTATCCCACGCTGCCTTTGGGGGTGTGGGGCTAGGATTCTTTATGGGCTTTAGTCCCATGCTTGGCGCCATGGCGTTTGGGGTGGCCTGCGGGTTGGGCATTGGATGGGTGTACCTCACCTTTCGCCAGAGCCTTGATACGCTCGTCGCTATCGTATGGTCTGTCGGCATGGCGTTTGGCGTCCTCCTCATTTCTTTTACCCCCGGCTATGCGCCGGATCTAAACGCCTACCTTTTTGGCAGTATCCTATTTGTTTCTGATTCGTATCTGTGGTGGGTCTGCTTGCTTGATATTGTCTTGATTTTGACTGTATGGGGCAGTTTTCAATTTTTTCAAGCTATTTCCTTTGATGAGGAGTTTTGTGAAGTGAGCGGCATACGCCATCGGGTTTATTTCTTGTTGCTCATGTTTCTTACTTCCTGCGCA
>CAZPBV010000008.1:1784-3492 GCA_964584675.1 uncultured Bdellovibrionales bacterium | reverse complement strand
GATTATGCTTATATCGCTTTTAACTATTCCGGCCGTGGTGGCGCGCCATTGGTCAGATAGCCTGCGGGGGATGATGGTATTCTCGGTTGGTCTTAGTTTGGTGTGCACTCTGTTTGGGCTGTTTCTGTCAGTATGGCTATCCCAGGCGCATTACATCGATGCTCCAAGCGGCCCCCTTGTTATTCTTGGATGTGCCGCGCTCTTTGTGATTTCCCTTGGTCTGAGAAAGCTAATGCAGCCTTTCACTGCGCATGGTAATTCTTGACTCATGAGCGAGCGCCAAAGTCATGATAGGTTCCTGCCCCCACGGTGGATTCTCACCATAGGCGGGGCTGCCCTCTTCATTTGGTTGATGGTGGAGTTGCGTGAAATGGTAACGCTGCTCGTCGTTGGGTATTCTTTGGCTTACCTGATGAATCCGCTCCTCACGCGCCTGGAGAAAAAAGGGGTTTCGCGACCGGTTGGAATCTTTGCAATTGGTTCGGTTGTTGCCATTGCAATTTCCTTGTTACTTATCACGGTTCTTCCGCCCCTCGTGCGCGAGTTTTCCAATTTGACGCGCAATTTGCCGGTCTATGTCGATACCGCCCGAGAGAAGGTGGGGCCCTTGCTTGATCGCTTGCGAATGAAAGTTCCTGCGCTTAATCGTTTAAATCTTGGCGATGATGTTTCCACCCAGATTCAAGGGTCCGGATTGCTGAGCGGAGAGTCCGTGCAGAAAATAGTGCGAGGACTTGGCGAAGCTCTTTTGCAGGGTTACAATATCACTCTCACCGTGGTGAATTTGGCGCTCTTGCCCTTTATTGTCTATTACCTGGCGGTGGACTTTTCGATGCTTCATCGCCGCGGGCTCAATTTACTTCCGCGTTCCTACCAGCCGGGCGCCAAGCAGATTTTTATCGAGATAGATGGGTATGTTTCGGCTTTTGTTCGCGCTCAATTGCTGGTGGCAAGTATCTTGTTTGCTCTTTATGCGGCCGGTCTCGGCATAGTTGGAGTCGAGCTATGGTTTGTGCTGGCGCTTATCGCCGGCTTTGGCAATCTTGTTCCTTATCTCGGCTCCCTCGTCGGTGTGGTGCTTGCCACGGTAATGACACTGGTGACTTTTGGCGATTTTTACCATCTGTTTCAAGTTTGGGGGGTGTTCGCCATAGTGCAGTTTCTCGAGGGAAGCATCATATCTCCTCGCATCGTTGGTGACCAAGTAGGCATTTCTCCTCTCGTGGTTATTTTAGCGATTTTTGCGGGCGGCCAATTATTTGGACTTCTTGGAGTGGTGTTGGCCGTTCCGGGCGCAGCAATTATTAAAGTACTTGGAAATCATTTGCATCGGCAAGTCGTTGCCTCCGTTTAGCCCTGCTTTTCATCGCTGAGCGAGAAGACCGGGCCACCGGAGGTTGCCTTTATTGCTTGCAAGCGGAATACTGACTATCATTTTACTATGTTTGAATCAGCATTAGTCAAAAAACTCGTTGCTCTTGCACTTGAGGAGGATCTTGCGTTTGGTGATGTTACCTCCCAATTTAGTACTGCGGAAACCAGTAAAGCGCGTGGCGACATTGTGGCGCGAGAGCCTCTTGTCGTATGCGGAATTCCGATACTTGCCCTCATAGTGGAGGCCTATTGGAAACCGCTCGATGTCCTGCCGCTGCTCAAAGAGGGCAAGTCGGCGGACGAGGGGATGGTTATTGCCAAACTATCCGGATCG
>CAZPBV010000008.1:0-1774 GCA_964584675.1 uncultured Bdellovibrionales bacterium | reverse complement strand
GGAATCCGTCGGCGCCGATCACATATTCGCAATCGACCCGCACGATCTTGTCGCTCGAGCGCACCATGCTGAATTTTTTGCAGCGTTTGTGCGGAGTTGCGACTTACACGAGGGAAATCGTGAACAAGGCCAATGAAGGTGGGCCAAATAAGGCAATGGCGGTGCTTGATACCCGTAAAACGGTCCCCGGCTGGCGTGTCCTTGATAAGTATGCCACCGCAACGGGAGGCGCGCGAAACCATCGCATGAGTCTTGGCGATATGGTGCTCCTTAAGAACAATCACCTCGATGCGGCTCCCGGCGGAAATATCACCGAAAAGTTTAGTTATGCCTTAGGCAATATTTTTGGCCAAAAGCCTCGCTGGATGCCGGTGGAAATTGAAGTCCGCAACTTAGAGGAGTTGCGCGCGGTGCTGCCGTTTAAGCCGGAGGTGGTTATGTTTGATAATATGAGCGACGAAGAAATTGCCAATGGGCTCAACTTGTTGGCTCAAAGCGGGGTCCCCTGTCAGGTTGAGGTTTCCGGCGGTATCACCATCGAGCGCATTGATAAGCTGAAAGAGATCGGGGTGCGGCACGTATCTGTCGGTGCTCTGACCTCGCGAGCGCCACAGGTTGACATTTCGTTACGCGTAACTCCTGGCTGAACGTCATGAGCTCCTCGTCTTTAGCTGCTAATAGTCTTGAGGCTTCAAGGGACGTTGCCGCCGAGTACCGCATGCGGGAGCGCATGAGCAATTCTTCCGTGACATGGTGGGTGAGGGTATATGACCAAGTTGCTTCCACCATGGATAGTGCGCTTGCGGCTCGGGTAGAACCTGACTTCTCTGCTCCGGCGATTGTTCTGGCCAAACACCAACATGGTGGCCGGGGACGCAGTGGTAGAATATGGCATTCTTCTCCCGGCGGGCTCTGCGTGACCTATTTATTGCAGCCCATGGTGCCTCTTCAACTATCCCGAAGGACACTGGAAAGGTCTGAGGCCTCCGAGGGGGGACAAAACTATGGTGGCCGCGAGAGTTGCCAAAATCGATCAAATCTTGATCATCCGAATCGTGCCTCTTCATTGGCGGCCAGTATACAGGGGTATTCGCTGGTAGTTGGCATAGCCATTGCCGAGGTGTTGGAGCGAGAGGGAGCTTCGATTCGGTTAAAATGGCCAAATGACATTCTCGACCTGGCGGGGAATAAATGCGGTGGAATTTTAATTGAGATTCATCGAAGGGAGGGCGAGGAAATCATGGCGGCAGTTGGTGTTGGGCTTAACATCGAGACAGCTCCTCAGAATGTTGGAGCTGCGTCGAGTATCCGAACCATGATGAAACATCCCCCCTGCGCCGAGGAACTTGCTGGCCGTATTGGCTCCTGTTTGCTATCGCATCAGCAACGTTTCTGCGAAGGGGGCTTCTCGTCCTTTCGCGAGGCATGGATGAAACGTGCCTGTTGGCTTGGCGATGTGGTGAGTATGGAGCATAGCAGTGGCCCGATCGAAGGGAACTTTGAAGGTGTCAACGAGCGGGGAGAGGCGCTAATCCGAGTTGGAGGGCGGGTGATTTCTTGTATCAGCGGTGATATGCTTCGAGCTAAGGGGAAATAACGAGGATGCTTCTGGTTGTCGACATAGGAAACACGAACATAGTGTTTGGCTGTTTTCGAGGTAGCGAATTAGCTTTCGAGCTTCGATTAAAGACCGATCCCGGTCGCACCATTGATGAGTATGTAGCCATGCTTGAAAGCTTGTTTCGCCGCAAGCTTGGCCAGTCCTTCTCTATTT
>CAZPBV010000007.1:17730-19873 GCA_964584675.1 uncultured Bdellovibrionales bacterium | reverse complement strand
GCGGATCTTCGCCGTGAGGCCGGTATTCCTTCAGAGGCACCGGTTGTTTTATATATGGGCAATCTCGAAAGCTATCAGGGAATCGATTTACTTGTCGACAGCTTTGCGCAAGCGGCCAACCACTGTCCTCGGGCCCATCTGGTCGTGATTGGGGGAAGGGACGACCATATTGGTCACTACAGGCGTGAGATAATTCGCCGGGGGCTTCAGCGTATTCATTTTATTGGTCCGCGGCCCATTTCATTGCTTAATGAGTACCTCCAGCAGGCAAGTGTATTGGTCTCGCCCCGAACCAAAGGTAACAACACCCCGATGAAGATATACTCATACCTTCATTCAGGAATTCCACTCGTGGCAACCGATCTTCCTACTCATCGGCAGGTTTTACATGCCGGCGTTTCCTTCTTAGCGCAGCCCACGGCCGACTTGTTTGCCGAAGCCTTGGTGAGAGCATTGATCGAAACCGAGGATGCGCAGGCGAGAGGGGAAGCCGCTAGAGCTTTAGCGGAGCAAAAGTACACATTTGCTGTCTTTCAGAAGACTCTTAACGCCATTTATGATCGCATCGGGAAAGTTTGCGATAGCGCTCGCTCCTCCCCAGAGGAAATGCCTCCTCCGCGCGTGGCGCATGGAAGGTAAGGCCTCATTGAAGGAGGGCCGGTCAAGGAGCTACCCGAGAGGGGGCCGGGGCGTCGGGATTTTGGGAAGCCCCCTGCGATAGCTTCCAAAGCTTAGAACCCAGCGAGAAGGGCGATAGGCGTTTTCCCATACGATCGCATGGCCGAAAAAGAAGGCTATGGAGAGTATGAAAGATATTCTCGCGATTCATCTCTCTATCCCACATGCAGACATAAGAACCGACGCGCTGCTCTTCTGCGGGTAAAGGCAAGGGGTCGGTGCCTGCGAGTACAGGAATCCCCTTGCTTACTGCTTGAGATAAGAGGGTGGGAAAGGGGTACCCCCACGGCCGAAGAGCGGAATCTGCAAGAGCGATCGACTTTGCTAGATCTGTTTTGAGGATGTTCTCGATAATTTTTCCTCGTTTGCCGAGCCACTTGCCAGGAGACCAGGGGATGACAGGCACGGCATTCTCGGCAAGTGCTGCGTTCACAACCGTGTCGATAGGCTGACCGTCACCAATTCGGGTGTCGGTGCCGAGGCAGAGAACTTCAAGTCGCTCTGCGGTGACCACCTGTCTGCCCGCAACTATGATAAACGAGTCGCCCGATGGTAGGGTAATCTCAATCACTCGGCCATGAGCAAGTTCAACGAGAGACCACAGAGAGGGGATAGAGAGGTCCTTGCGCGCCAAATCGAGGAAAAAATTGCAGTCATGCCGCTCTGTCAGGAAGAGGATGCGAGTGTGTGGAGAAGCCTGATGTTTTGAATCTGCAATTTTTTTGAAGTTGATAGTTGCGGATAAGAGCAATCGCTCGCAATCAAATTGGGGGTAAACGTGGACATGGGTATCAGCAATAATCATGCAAGATAGAAGTCTACATGGGCTGAAAAAACTTAACAGTACTCGAGAAAAACGCAAGTGAGTTCAGTTGGTTATCAAAAGCACAATCTGTTCGCTGACAGTAAGAGCGAGTAAACAACGTTAGCACTTTTTCGAGTGGCGTAGTGCTGAGAGCACCCCTATAATTACTCTGTTATTGATGGTTGGGGTCGTAAAAATCGGTTGTACTG
This sequence comes from uncultured Bdellovibrionales bacterium, assembly GCA_964584675.1. Lineage (GTDB taxonomy): Bacteria > Bdellovibrionota_C > UBA2361 > UBA2361 > JBGSMV01 > CAZPBV01. Next base: position 18,181 of record CAZPBV010000007.1, on the reverse strand, counting down.
TTCAGAGGTGGCAGAGCCCGGTTTGGGTAGTCAAAAGCTGATAGATTTTGACTCTCGTTGCCGCGGCTATAGCAGAGTTTTTTTGGCGGTGTTGCCGCGCCGCGGAAGAAGAAAACAGTCGGGCGTTTTGAATGTCCCGCGGTGTCAGTCTTGTTGCAGGAGAGTTTGTGGTTCGATCGGCTCTAAAAGTTGTTGAAAGTCCTTCTTTTTTTACCTCTCATGAATCATTGTGGGACCCTGCTGCTGAGGGACATTCGCTTCACTACGTGCTCCCGTACCCCTATAGTTTCGGACCAGAATTGCCGCGCTACTTCATGGAGCGTTATACGCGACGCGGGCAGGTAGTGCTGGATCCCTTTTGTGGCGGGGGGACCAGCGCTCTTGAGGCGGCTTTGATGGGAAGAATATTTTTTGCAAGCGACAATAGTCCTTTTGCGCTGAGGGTGGCGCA
>CAZPBV010000007.1:15888-17720 GCA_964584675.1 uncultured Bdellovibrionales bacterium | reverse complement strand
GGCGCAGGCGAAGTTAAATCCTATAGACATTGGGGCCGTCACCATGTGGATGCATGGCCTTAATGTGTCGCGCCCTGTTGGAATGGATCTTTATCGGAAAGGCTTTCAGGCATTCTACGACCCGGATACCTTCCGCGAAATTTATCACCTACGACATGTCCTTCTTGAGCGAGTTGATCGAGGCTCTCGCTTTGTTGGATTGCTTGCCGCCAGTATCCTGCACGGTCATAGCGCAGGATATCTCTCCGTTTATTCGCTTCCGCAGATTGCGTTGAGCTTTGAGGAGCAAGAGCAGCTTAATATTAAGCGTCGGCAGTCTCCTGATTATCGCGCCGTGATGCCGCGCATTCTTCGAAAGGCTGCTCTCGTATTGCGCGATGGGATTCCTTCGATTATGGAGGAGTCTCTGCGGCATAGTCGTTGTGAATTGAGTGATGCGCGAAACTTGGCCTACGTGCCTTCTGGTTCTGTTGATTTAGTGGTTACGGCTCCCCCGCTCCCCGGCGCGCCTCGTATGGGTCCGGATCAATGGTTGCGGATGTGGTTCATGGGATTGCAGGCGGACCAGGTAGCGGCGCGAGAGTTCGTTCCTCGCAGTGTTGCCGAATGGCTCGATTTTATGAATGAGGTGGCGCTTGAGCTTGCGCGTGTTGTTCGCGGAGGGGGAAGGGCTGTTTTTGATTTGCGTGAAGTGAGAGAGAGCGGCAGCTCGGTTTTGCTTGATGAGGAGATTTTGTCTTTGGTTGAAAAGAATCTTTCACGCTACTGGGAGGGCGAAGGTGTTTTTGTGCGACCGGTTCGGTCGGAGAAAATTAAGAACAAAGTTGGCGAGCGCGAGCCGCTCAAGGCGAATAGGATTCTCGTTTTAAGACGTCGCTGAGGCGATGGAAGAACAGCTCTCGATCCCTCGTGTTGTTATCAGTGGCACTCGCTCTGGCGCGGGTAAGTCTTTTTTGATCTCGGGTTTGGCGCATGAACTGCGACGGCGAGGTGTTTCTGCTTCCTTTTGCGTAGTCGGTCCTCATCTTATGCAGTCGACGGTCTTGCGTCGAATTTCTGCCAGATTCGTGCACTGTATTGATGAACGCCTGCTGACCGCCGGGCAAATCCTTACCACTATCTACCGTGCCGGGATAGGCGCTGACATAGTAATCATTGACGGTCGCGATGGTCTCTTTGATACCGTAAATGGGGGAGGAGCCCATGAGTCGGATGCGGAGCTTGCGTTGCGCTTGCGGTGCCCACTAGTGCTGGTGGCCGATGGGCGGGGCTTCGGCGAGACTATTGGCGTTATGGTGAAAGGGCTTATGCAATATGCAACGGGGCTTGCTATCGGGGCGGTGGTGATTAATAGAACCGAAGGTGCCTCGCGGCAGCAGGGCGCGTACCGTCGTGATAGAGAATTCTATGGCGAGGTCTTTCGTCAATTTTCGATTGCCTCATATTGCGGCGCCGTTCCTCTGGTGGGCGGTTCTTCCGGCTTGCCTGAGCAGTCAATCGATCAAATGAACAATTGCACCGCCCTGCCATTTTCCTTTCTTAACGACATGGCAGAGGCAGTGCGCTCGGGTGTTCAGATAGATCGAATTCTCGAGTTGTCGCGGCGGGCAGGTGGGGTGGCTATCGAGGGTTTTACGCATGCGCCCCTTGGAAGGCGTTGTCGAATAGCCGTTAGTGAAGATACCTGCTTTTCGATCTGTTTTCAGGATAACCTAGAGCTATTGCGATATTTTGGCGCCGAGCTGGTAACCTTTTCTCCGCTGGCAGATGAAGAGGTGCCGCGTCGAGTGGGCGCGATCTATTTGTCCGGCGCATTCTTGGACGAGTATGGG
>CAZPBV010000007.1:0-15878 GCA_964584675.1 uncultured Bdellovibrionales bacterium | reverse complement strand
GAGTATGGGGAAGAGCTGGCCAATAATATCAGTATGCGGCGATCCTTAAGAGCGTTTTTTGACCGTGGCGGTGTAATTTATGCCGAAGGAAGTGCGGTAGCATACTTATGCCGGAGTTTTGAGAGCAAGCGAGCCAATAAATGCTTTGATGGAGTTGGGCTCATTGAAGCCACTGCGGTTGTCGGCGCGGGGAGTATGGAGGTGATTGACGCAATCACGATAGAAGAGAGCATCTTGGGGCGTCCGGGGATGCTGTTAAAGGGAGTGTCTACCGGAGAGTGGGCCTTGGATGGCGAGAACGCTATGACTAAGGTTTTCAAATTGGCAAAGCCGGGCGCTGGTGTGCACCTGGAAGGTTTTTCGCCGGGACCGCAAGTGCTGGCTAGCTTTTGCTTCTATCACTTTGGCTCCAATCCCCACATAGCAAGGAATCTTGTGGATGCGGCCGAAGTTGTATCTCCTTTATAGCGGCCTTGCTGCCTCGCCGCTGACTTGTAATGATCCTAAGCGATTAAAAAACTGAGGAAACAAGCCATCATTGCCCACACAAGGATTACCGCGCCAATGGCAGTGCCGAAAATTGCCAGAAACTCCGCCAAAAGAAGCCACGGAGCGGTCTCTTTGGCTTTCTCCTCATTCATCGTTTAAGCTTACGGTTAGGAAAGGACGAGGTCAATGTCTGAAAAATTGTTCGGAAATACAAGGGGCCTGGCGCCCTCAGAGCTTCGCAAACTTGAGCGTCTCTATAGCAGGCGACTGGACGCGAGAGAAATGGTGTCGCGCGATGTGGCCCGCGAGATTTGTCAGTTGGCGTCCCAGTTGCGCCGGAGAATAGGGCTTATTATTTCCCGTGAGGGCGACATTGAAGTCGTCTGTGTGGGCTCGAAGGAGATTTTATACATTCCTGATTTGGGGCGCTATCGCCTCGGCAAAGGGAGACTACGCAGATTGCGACTGGTTTTTTCTGACCTATCGAGTGGACCGCAGGCAGAAATACCGCATGACATTTATACCGACTTAGAAAAGCTTAGGCTGGACATGGTCGTCAGCGTCAAACTAGTTAACGCTCGCTGCTTGCTTAGTTACGCTCACTTGATACCGGGGCACGAAGTTACTGAGCCCAGCGTAAAGACAGAGGAAGTTGCTGATATTGGCAAACTCAGATTGAATTTAAGCCACTTTATGTCCGAGCTGGAGCAAGAGCTCAGTCTCAGTGATTCGGCTGTGGCGGTTGATGGAAGAACCCGGGCAATTTTGGTTGGAGTATACGGGAAGAAAAGGCAGGCCGCCGCGAGCTCAATGGAGGAGTTGGAGGACCTGGCTCGTACCGCGGGGATACACGTTCTTGATCGAATTATTCAGCGCCGAGATCCGGATCCTCGCACGCTCCTTGGCAAGGGAAAACTTGAGGAGGTGGTGTTGCGGTCTTTGCGCCTTGGAGCGGAAATGATAGTTTTCGACTGTGAATTGAGACCCTCGCAGTGGCGCGCCATTACCAATTCGACTGAGCTGAAGGTCATTGATCGCAGCATGCTCATTCTCGACATTTTTGCACAACGCGCCCAAAGTAGTGATGGGCGACTGCAAGTCGAATTAGCGCAGCTCAAGTACAATTTGCCGCGGCTCGTAGAGAAGGATGCTGGGTTGAGCCGGCTGACGGGGGGAATCGGCGGAAGAGGGCCCGGAGAAACGAAACTAGAAGTGGGTCGACGGCGCATTCGCGATCGTATTAGCGACCTTGAGAAGAGGATCGTGCGTTTGAGCGGCGAGCGCCAACTGCGCCGTAGTAGGCGGCAAGAGCAGCAACTGCCGCTCGTCGCAATTCTCGGATACACCAATGTGGGCAAGTCCACTTTGTTTAATGCCCTAACAGGAAGCAATGTGGTCGTCGAGAATAAGCTCTTTGCGACTCTCGACCCTGCAAATCGCCGCCTTCACGTAGCCGGGCTTCAGGCTGGAATTCATTCTCAGGATTGCTTGGTGTTGAGCGATACGGTGGGATTTATTCGCGACCTTCCGGAGGAACTCAAGACTGCCTTTCGCGCCACCCTTGAAGAGCTCTACGATGCCCGACTGCTTGTGCATGTGGTGGATGGGTCTGACGCGGAATGCAGGGAGCAATTTGAATCTGTTCGCTCTATTTTGCGGGAAATGGGCCTGGCGGATATTCCGGAGTTGGTGGTCATTAATAAAATTGACCGCCTGTCGCCGGAGTCGGCCCAAGCTTTGCAACGCTCTTTTGAACATGACGGCCACCGCTCGGTGCTGGTATCGGCCCGAGCGCGGCAGGGGCTTGCAGAACTTACTCAGTCAATTGGAAATCTGGTGCGAGCTATTCCGGCTCGTGCTAGCGTTGAGGAATGTCAGTCCACGTAGAAAATAAGCAGACTTGGTCTCGTTCGGTACACGTTGATTATATCCTTCTTTTTATTTCCACTATCTTGGTGAGCTTTGGGCTCATCATGGTGTATTCGACCACCGGTATTATTCCGGGTGATGGAGGCGGCGACGGCCTGTTCTTTGTGAAGCGTCAGGCGGTGGCCGCTGTCTTGGGCTTTGTGCTGATGTATTGCTGTTCTCGGGCGTCGCTTGAACAAGTTCGACGCTTGTCGGGAGTATGTTTTCCTTTCGCTGTCGGGCTCTTGGTGTTAACGCTTATTCCCGGGCTTGGCGACCGGGCTGGCGGAGCGCAGCGCTGGATCACCCTGCCGTTAGTTCGCTTTCAGCCCGGTGAGATTTCGAAGTTTCTGTTTGTTGTCTATTTGGCCGGATATTTATCTCGGCGAGAAATGCAGCTGCCGCAATTTTCGGTTGGGCTTCTTAAGCCGATAGGTTTTCTTGCGGTGATAGGGGCACTGCTCCTGGTGCAGCCTGATTTTGGTAGTACCGTCGTGCTTGCCTTGGTGTGCGTAGCGATGGCCGGAGCTGCTGGAGTCCGTCTGCGCTATGTCGCCTTGTGCGGGGTTGCTCTTTTTGTTGGGGCGGCGATATTAGTGATCTTGTCGCCTTATCGTCTCAATAGATTCTTAAGCTTTCTTTCTCCTTGGGAGGACCCGAGCGGGCGAGGATATCAACTTATCCAGTCTCTGATAGCTGTTGGGACAGGAGAGGTTTCTGGGGTGGGGCTTGGAGGGAGTCAGCAGAAGCTCTCCTTTTTGCCGGCGGCCCACACCGACTTCATTTTCGCTGTCATTTCAGAGGAACTTGGATTTTTGGGCGGAGTGGCGGTGATTGGCCTTTTTCTGCTTTTTTTGTGGCGTGGTGTTCGGATGGCGTCACGATTAGCCGAGGACACGTTTGCTTTCTCATTGGCGGTGGGACTAACCATGTTGATAGTTGTTCCGGCGCTCCTTAATGTGGGAGTGGTAATCGGATTACTGCCGACAAAGGGGATGGTGCTACCGTTTGTTGGTTACGGGGGATCTGCTCTGGTGGTATCACTAGCCTCGGTGGGGCTGCTTTTGGCGATATCCCGCGAGAGCGAAAAGCCCCGTTAATTCATGTGTCGGAGTGGTGGGGTAACTCCATGAGTTCGGTTCGAGTGTTAATTGCGGCAAGCGGCAGCGGAGGCCATCTATTTCCTGCGCTGCATGTGGCTCGGGCAATACGGGTGCAAGATGATAGTGCCGCAATCAGCTTTATTGGGTCGGGCCGGCCTTTGGAATCAAAACTAATCGATGGTGCAGGATTTCCTCGTTATGAGGTCCCGCTCGTCGGTCTTAAGAATCGTGGATGGCGCGGGTTGCTCCAGTTTTTAAGCCTTCTCCCGGGAGCTCTTTGGCGCATTTGGAAACTTCTCGGAAGGGAGAAGCCAAGCGTCATTGTCGGGGTGGGAGGGTATGTAAGCGTACTTCCGGTCGTTCTTGGATTTATGAGAGGAATTCCTGCTTGGATTCACGAGGCCGAACTTAAGCCCGGGCTTGCGACAAGCGTCCTATGGCCATTTGCGCGGCGCATCTCAAAAGCCTTTCCTCAGGCGGTTATCCCCGGAGGGCGTAAGGTGGTTTATACGGGTCATCCCGTTCGTCCGGGCTTAGAGGGGGCTCGTGTGAATCTGACGACAACCCTATCGCCGAATCGCGTGCTCGTTCTTGGCGGGTCTCAGGGAGCTGCTGCCATTGATCGGGCCCTTATGGAGCTTGCTCCTTGGTTAAAGGCCGCCGGATTGGAGATGTATCACCAAACCAGGCCTGATTTGACGGAAGTAGTCGCGAGGTCCTATCGCGAGGCCGGAGTTCCGGCCCGAGTGGTGTCTTTTATCGACGAGCTCGTGGATGCCTTTACATGGTGTCACCTTGTTGTCTCGCGCGCCGGAGCGGGTTCGGTGATGGAAATAAGCGTTGTTGGAAAGCCGGCTATTTTTGTGCCTTATCCGCATGCGCAAGGAGATCATCAGACTGCAAATGCGAAAACTTTAGTTGAGCCCGGTAAGGCGCTCCTGGTGGCGGAGGGGGCCGATTTTACCGCCAGATTGAAAGCTGCGATGGAGGAGCTCTTAGACAGGGGAAACTATGAAAGAATGATAAAGTCACCGTATCAAGGCCGCTCCCTCGATGCCGCGTCGTCGATAGCCGGTGGCATTATTGAGTTAGGGCGAAGTGGATTGGGATGAACCGCCGAGTAGAGCTTCTACTATGGCTCTATTGGTAGTAAGGGAGATTTTTAGTCTTCGTAGGGCGCGGGAAACAAGTGCGCTCACAGCCTCCTCTCCTTTACCGGTCTGCCGTGCATAGGGTCCAAGCCCTATTGTGGTACCGCCTCTAATTAGGGCGCCACTTTCCAAGGCGCAAGAGATGGCGTTCCTCATACTCTTGAATTGACATTTCACTGTTGGCGACGGCCGAAAACGTAGCCGTTGAAGCAGTAAGCAGGTCGTACCCCTGGATGCAAAGCACTGCTGCGCCGACAGAGATGGCCAGATATAGGGAGGGTTCGATATCCTTGGATTTACCGGAAGTCTCATGGTGGACAATCAGATTTCTCTCTTGATTGAATGACCTTCAGAGTATTTTCAAGAAGCGGCAACATCGCCCGGTCCTTGGCTCGATTGGTGGTCCGCTTGCTCAGGACAATTCTTTCCAAAGAAAGAATACGAACCGGAATCCCGTCAAGCTCGAGGCAGATAGCCCTTGCCCACTCCACATCAAAAGCTTCTAGTCCTTGGCATGCAGGTACAATATCAATCAACCGAAAAGGCTCGGGACCGAGCATAGGAGTGGTCTGTCCAACAGGACCGGGCGCGATGTAAAAGGCCCCGGCTGACTTTACTGCCTCCAAAAATGCCGGACTACCCAAGTGTTCAACCCAGATATCAATGTCCTCCGTTGCAGCGGGAGCACCCTGCAATACAGCGCTCGACATTCCAACCATTAGAAAACGCACCCGATGGTGATTGAGAGCTTCAAATAGTATTCTTACCGGATCGGGCAAATTTTCGGAGTGCACTCGCTTCTAAGCTCCTTCGAAGCCGCTCTGATGGCGAAAGATCAAGGTTGAGTAATGTGTGAACGGTATCCATAAAGTCAAGTTCAGTATGCTGGGATGTAAGCCATCTCGCTCGTTCACAAACAGACTCGATATGATGACGATACTCCTGTTCATTTGCGGCCATAATTACATTATCAGACTTCTGGCATGTCATGGCAAGCGAACAAACGGCAGGGCACGGAAATGCGGTCGCATCAGCCACTTGGGCGAGCCTGCACGAACTTTTCGCCAGCTACGCCGTGTTAGGTGCTTGAATTAGAATTGATGAGGCCCTATTTCTTCCAAAAGGCGATGGTGAAGACCACAAGAATGGTGAAAAACTCAAGGCGTCCGAGGAGCATACAGGCAGTTAAGGTGAGCTTTGAAAGACTGGGAAGATCGCCAAAGTGAGTGGTGGGTCCGAGCTGGCCAAGGGCTGGCCCAATATTAGAGAGGGCCGAAAACGTAGCCGTTGAAGCGGTAAGCAGGTCGTACCCCTGGATGCAAAGCACTGCTGCGCCGACAGAGAAGGCCAGGAAATACAGAAATAGGAGGCCCCAGATCGCGTCAATTACGTGTTCGGGAATTGAATGGTCGTTTGCCTTAATGGTGAGAATCGCACTGGGATGTATGGTTTGAATAAGTTGCTTAATGAGCTGCTTGAAGGCCGCCACCAAACGAATACATTTAACACCGCCGGCCGTCGAGCCTGACATCCCCCCCATCACCATGAGGAGAACGATAATAAAATTGGTTATTGGCGGCCAATTTACATAGTCGTGATTCGAGAAACCGGTTGACGAAATAATACTGGCAACCACAAAGAGCCCATGGCGAAAGGACTCCTTCAGCGAAGCGTAAATGTTATGATGAAGAAAATAGGTCATTACAATCGTAGCTCCCACTACGATCCCTGCGTACCACTTGAGCTCGGTGTCGACAATGGCGCGCGCATCTCGCTGCACGATGAAGCGATAGTGCAAAGAAAAACTGATAGACCCAACGATCATGAAAATCGTCAGAATATAGTCAATTTCCGCACGATTGAACCAAGCAATGCCGCTGTTCTTTGTAGAGAACCCGCCAGTCGCAAGTGTTGTAAAAGCGTGGTTAACAGCATCAAAAACCGACATGCCAGCCTGGCTCAGGAAGAACGCCAGGAGAAGGGTGAATGAGAGGTAGAGGATCCATAGTTTACGTGCTGTCTCGCGCACTCGCGGCGTAATGCGGTCCTTTTGCGGACCGGCAACCTCGGCTCGAAACAATTGCACGCCGCCCACTCCGAGGGTCGGGAGCACGGCAACGAAGAAAAGAATTATTCCCATGCCACCAAGCCACTGTGTCATGGAGCGCCACAGCAGCACCGCTCGATCGGCGCCTTCAACATTGGCGATGACGGTGGCGCCCGTTCCGGTGAACCCTGAAACGGACTCAAACAGGGCATCAACGAATGAGGAAACAGTGCCCGTTGTGTAGAATGGAATTGCTCCTATCACGCAAGCCGACATCCAGGAAAAGGTTACCAGCGCAAAGGATGTCCGATTATTGAGGTCCGCATTGTATCGAGCACAGGAAAACCACGCCAGGGCGCCGAGACTGATGGTCGCTACACTACAGAGAGTGAGCGTGATGGTATGCGTGTCCCCATCAAAGAGTGAAAAGCAAGCCGGCACAAGGAGAATCACACCTAGTGCAACGGATAGTCCACCGAGAATTTTGATAAGCAAACGGCCGTCCATGTTCTTGACTCTACGCTAGAAGTTCGAACTTGATATCCAGAAGTTTTTCCAGTTTCTTAATCGCGTTACGGGCGACAAATAGTACCGCTTGATCACCCGGCAAGACAGAATCCTCACCCGAAGGAATGAGCGCCTCATTCCCCCTCATGATAGCGCCAACTAGCATCCCCGGGGGCAAATTGAGGCTCTTAATCGGCTTGCCCGAAAGAGGGCTGCCCTCCTTCACGTCAATTTCAATAAAACCAGCGCCCTCGTGTTGCAGGGCTGACTCCGAAATCAGGGCGCGCGAATGAATATGCTTAAAAATGGCCTGAGCCGCAGCAACCCGCGAACTGACTACCACGTCGACCCCGACCGCAGAAACCAAGGTGACGTAACTGCTCTTGTTAACCATGGCCATGCTCGTTCTGACCCCCAGCTTCTTGGCAAGCAGAGCAGCAAGCACATTGTTCTCCTCGTCCGGGGTAGCCGCGATAAAAGCATCAAATTGAGAGATATTCTCCTCTACCAAAAGATTTTGATCGGTGCCCTCGCCCGACAGAATAAGGGATCTTTGCAGTTCGTCGACCATTTGAGACGCCACCACGGGATCTGACAGAATCATCTTAACCGAACGCCCTTGCTCCTCTAACGAGCGCGCCAAAATTCGAGCCAGATTGCTGCCGCCCCAAATCATTGCCGACTTGCCTTCGTGCCATTCCACGCCGGCCAACTCAAAAAACAATTTCGTCTTCTCGGGTAAGGTAAGGGCGTAAATAATATCTCCGGTCCGCAAGCGATCGTCTCCTTTCGGAATAATGAGCTTTCCGCTTCTCATGATCGCAACAATCAGGATAGGAACCTCCTCTTTCCAGTTTTTTAGCTTGTCGAGTTTGAGATTCATGAGCGGGGAGTTGTGCGCTACCGTGAGCCCAATCATTCGAATCCTTCCGCCCGCAAACTCAATAATTTCCCGGGCACCTGGGGTCTGGAAGAGGCGCAGCAGGTAGTGCGCGCCAACATGCTCCGGATTAATGATGAGATCAAAATATTCTGAGAGGAGCTCCGATGGAATCTTGTCTGTTAACAGTTCGATGTCTCTAACGCGCGCAATACGCTTCGGGTTGGGGTTGAGAAGTCGAGAAACGAAGCACGCCGCAATATTAACCTCGTCCGAATCAGTAACGGCAATAAGGTAGTGGGCATCCTGGATACCTGCGGTAATAAGCGACTCTGGAGCAGCCCCGTTACCAATGACTACCTGGATGTCAAGTGCCGCCACATCTTTGTCTATGACTTCAGGCGACTTTTCAATCAACACCACGTCATGACTCTGGGAAGCAAGCTTCATGCAGAGCGTTGTCCCAACATCACCGGCGCCAATGACAATGAATTTCATGTGGGCAAATTACCTATGGGAGAACTCCGTTCCCAATCCTGAATCGGCGGTTCCCTTGAAAAACTCGCAAAAAAAAGCCATCAAACACGCGGGCGTTTGACGGCTCGCTGGAGTATAGGTCCGATGGGGAAAGGGGTTCAATAGGGAATCCTAGAAAAATGTCCGAAATTATACTAATCTTTAAGGGTTAACATCTGATTTGATTAGGTAATATGTCATCAATCTGCTCCTCTCACGAAGCCCCACTCAAGAGTGTCTATAGAACTCACCGCTGCGGCGACCTGCGAAATGCCGATGTTGGCAGAGCGGTTACCCTGAGTGGGTGGGTAATGCGAAAACGAGATCACGGCGGGGTCGTCTTTATTGACCTGCGGGATCACTATGGGATTACGCAGGTTGTCGGCGACGGTGCCGTTGGCGAAGAGATGCAGCGATTGAAGCCCGAGTCTGTCATTTGTATCTCGGGCAATGTGCGACTGAGAGGCGAGGGGTTGGAGAATAAGAAGCTGCCCACTGGCGAAATCGAAGTCCAAGTTAGCTCCTGTCGAATATTATCTGCCTGTGAAACGCTGCCCTTTCAGGTTGCCGAGGACGACGGCGCTCCAGAGCCTACTCGTCTCAAGTATCGATTTTTGGAGCTGAGAAGAGACAAGTTGCACCATAATATAGTGCTTCGTAATCGCGTCATCGCCGCGGCTCGGGAAATAATGCACGATCTGGGATTCTTGGAGTTCCAGACACCTATCCTTACGAGCAGTTCGCCCGAAGGGGCTCGCGACTTTATCGTGCCCTCGCGGCTGCATCCGGGAATGTTTTACGCTCTTCCACAGGCTCCGCAGCAGTTCAAGCAGCTCATTATGATGGCCGGTTTCGATCGTTATTTTCAGATTGCCCCGTGCTTTCGAGACGAGGATGCGCGCGCCGACCGTTCGCCGGGCGAATTTTATCAAATCGACATGGAGCTCTCGTTTGTGGAGCTCAATGATGTATTGCATGTCAACGAATTGCTTATGACGCGCCTCTTTTCGCGGTTTGCCCTTTCAGCGGTAACGGAGGCTCCTTTCCCGCGTTTTGCATATGACGAAGTCATGCGCAGGTACGGCACTGATAAACCGGACTTGCGGGTGTCCCTGGTTATTGAAAATATTTCTGAGATTTTTGCTCAATCCGGTTTTCGAGTATTTCAGGAGGCGGCAGCTCAAGGACATGCCGTGCGGGCTATTCGGGTCCCGGTGTCAACCGTTCCATCGCGCAAGTATTTTGACGACGCGGTCGCCTCATTTCAAAAGCAGTATGGCACGGGAGTGGCCTACCTCGTGCTAGAGCCTGGTGCGCATAAAGGCAACATTGCAAAGTTTGTAAGTCCCGAGGAAGTCCAGGCTTTACGGGACCTCCCGTCATCAACCGAGATCCAAGTCGTATTCATTGCAGCTGGAAGTGATGATGTCGTGTTGCCGGCGCTGGGAAAATTGCGCACCAAGCTCGGCGCTGATTTTGGGTGTCTTGAACGGGGGGCTTTTCGGTTTTGTTGGGTGACCGACTTTCCTTTTTACGAACGCGACCCTCAGAGTGGGGAAATCGTTTTCGGTCATAACCCATTTTCCATGCCCCAGGGGGGCATGGAGGCTTTGACAAAGATGAGTCCGATAGACATTAAGGCCTCTCAGTATGATTTAGTTTGTAACGGCTATGAGCTCGCCAGCGGCGCTATTCGCAATTATTCGCCCGATATTATGTATAAAGCCTTCGAAATTGCCGGCTATTCGCGTGAAACCGTCGATGAGAAATTTGGCGGCATGATACGTGCGTTTAGATTCGGCGCGCCGCCCCATGGCGGTATAGCGCACGGGGTGGAGCGGATTGTCATGTTACTCGCGGGCGAGGATGCGATACGAGAAGTGATAGCGTTTCCGCTTGCACAAAATGGTGAAGATTTGCTCATGGGCGCTCCTTCCGCGGTGTCGGATAAGCAACTGCGAGAAGTTCACATCGCCCTGGCGTTGCCTGCGGAGAAAGGAAGGAGTCCCGAAAGTCATGACAAATGACAAATGTCCAAATGCTGAGGAGCCGGTTGAGCAACCTCAGGTGCGAGCTTGTAAGGAGCGTCGCGAAGCTAACACCTGCATGGCCCTGGGGGCTGGTGTTGGGGCGTTGGGCGCGGGAGCTGCCATTGCCGGGGGAGCCGTTTGTCCCCTGTGCTACTTTGTTGCTCCGGGATTAATTGCTCTTGGCGCCTATAAGCGAATCAAGTTAGCCAGATCAGCGAAGCAAAAAAGGTAGACGTGCACGACGCCGGTTCCCTCAATTGATTTTTAGCATTCCGCAGGTTATGACTTTTCGTGAGCGCGTGAGAGTCGCTTTCTTCATGCCGTGCCCGGCTGATGGAATGGTAGACATACAGGACTTAAAATCCTGTAAATAGCCCCCTCAACTGCCTCAAAAGCACTCTCCCAGAAAGAAATAAAACCCAATTAAATCAATATAATAAGCACGTAATTGCCTATTACGTAAAACTCTTCGCTTTCCGTAAGAACCGATTTTACGTAAAATTTCCGCAATAGCCTTCAACACCCTACAACACGCCTCAACAAGTGCGGAATTCGAAGGCTGGTTGGAAGGGAACGACGAACTCTCTTGAGTTCGAATTTTGATTTTATCTACTCGATGCGAAACACGATCGCTTCGAGAGGAAGCTGCGGAACAGGAATGGGAACGATACGAACGCGCAAAGGTAAAGACGGGAGTGTCTCCTACTACGCCGAAGTAAGGCGCAAGGGTTATGCACCGGCCTATGATGCCTTCGAACGGCTCACTGACGCGAAGCGCTGGATTCAGGATACCGAGTCCAACATGCGTGGCGGTAGGTACTCGAATCAGGTTGAAGCCAAGAAGAAGACACTCAGCGATGCAATCGATCGCTACGTCAGGGAAGAGCTGCCGAAGAAACCGAAATCCTACGACCAGCAGCTTCGCCAATTAAATTGGTTCAAGGAGAAACTCGGGTACCGATATCTGATTGATGTGAGCCCCGCAGTGATAAGCGAAGTGAAGGGGAAGTTCTTGACGGAGGATGCTCGCGGTGGTGAACCACGAAAGCCGCAGACCTGGAATCGATATCACGCCATCATCTCATGTGTCCTCCAGATGTGCTGTGGAGAATGGCAGTGGGTCGAGTACAACGCAGCGCGGCGCGTGAAACGTGAGAAGGAAGGCAAGGGTAGGGTGCGGTTCCTCTCTGATGATGAAAGAGACAAACTCTTAGCCGCCTGTAAGGTGAGCAGATGCAAACATCTCTACCCGTCCGTTGTTTTGGCACTCGCCACAGGAATGAGAAGTGCTGAGGTCAGATATCTTACGTGGAATGATATCGACCTTTCAAAAGGCGTAATCATCCTTCGGGATACGAAGAACAAAGAGACCCGAAGAGTTTCGCTGCGAGGTTTTGCACTTGAGATAATGCGCGAGCATGCAAAGGTGCGACAGCTCGGCACGCCGTGGATATTCCCCGGAGAGTTCAGTGCTAAAACGGGAAAGCCCGTTACGTTGCGTGAAGCGTGGATTGAGGCGCGAGAGGCGGCAGGCATTCCGGAATTCCGGTTCCACGATTTGCGGCACTCGTGCGCATCGTACTTGGCCATGAATGGGGCGTCGCTTTTGGAAATCGCAGAGGTTCTTGGTCACAAGACTTTGGTGATGGTGAAGCGGTACTCGCATTTAGCTGAGACTCACACAGCCGGAGTGGTGGAACGGATGAACAACAAAATCTTTGGATAGACGGAATGAGCATAGCGCAGCATCAAAGCATCAATCAGCAGACGGCGAAGGTTTCGCCTCGCTGGCTGTGTATTGCGATGCCGTTTGATGTTTTGATTTTCGCAGCGCTCTTCTCCTTCTCGTTCCATGCCTGGGATTGGATGTGGTACTCCGTTCCTTTGCTGTTCGCTTTATCGATTCTAAGAGTCACGTTCCCGGTTTATCTGGTCACCGTCCTTGGGATGTCCGGCGGAATATTCTGGTCCTTTGGATCTTCGTTTCTTCGGGAACTCAGCAAGCCGCACTCGACCATTGGTTTGGTGACCGTCGTGATTGTCGGAGGGATCGTTTCCCTTGGGTTGCTGTACCTAACTCTTCGACTGATAGGCGGCGGACTTATTTCGCCTGAGCCAGTTGCAATTGCGCCGCAGGAGCCGGAGGCGGCACAGTCAACGGAGCCTTCTATTGAGACATCGGACACCGACAATCCATATCGAACTCTTGGCATCAACCCTGACGCTACCCAGAACGAAATTCGCGCAGCTTATCTAAAAGAGATTCAGCTCTACCACCCAGATCGTGTAGCGCTCTTGGGCCCAGACCTAAAGCAGCTTGCACACGAACGCTCCGTCCAGATTCAACGCGCCTATGAGGCGTTTCGGTCAGCCTAATCCTCGCCTTTAACTTCCCCGTTTGGAATCCACGGCGGGAACCATCAACCAATAGTTCTAGGTACTCTTGCCCCGTTCGCTAGATCGATTTGGATCTAGCTCTACGAGAAGGAGGAGTTACCGATGGCATCTGAGAACGACCAACAGACTGGACAGATTCGGCGGCTGATTCCCGTTGCGCAATTCAATGAGTATCACCCCGACCCAACCGAGGCAGCGATTCGCTGGATGATATTCACGAATAAGAACGGGTTTAATCGTTGTGTAGTCCGGCGCGGACATCGCGTTCTTATCGATGAAATCGAATATTTCCGGTGGCTCGATGATGTGAATACGGATGTGCAAAACCCAAAACGAGAGGAATAGGAATATGCCAAAGATTACCCAACTAGTGAGTGTTGATGTTCAGGACCGAGGAGCTGAGGGGGAGAAGCGAAAGCTAGAAATCATTATCTCAGCCCAGTCTGAACTCTTTCATCTCTCTGACATGCTGGTACGAGAAGGAGCGATTCGAGAACTGGATACGGTTCTTAAGAGTTCAGCCCGGAGGGCAGTCGCTGAGTACATCGCAAGCGGACGAGAGTTCGTGAAAGAAGTTGCAGCTCGGAAAAAGAAAGATGGCGCGCGGGTGGAGGAGTAAGCAGGGCAAGATAAAAGGGTTGGCGTACAACTGCGGTAACTCTCCGAGCTCTTTAACGAAATCGTGCCGTACAATTATGAGAGAGGCGGCAAGTAACCGTTAACTCTCTGAACAATTTGAGGAAATCATGCCGTACAAAATTATTGATGGCGGACGAGCGAGCGAATTCGCCCGTGATAACTTGGGCTTACCGCTGAAACCGAGGCCAGGGCCGGGGAAAGAGTCCAGGAATGGCACTCGACCTATTTCGTTCCTCAGAGAGGTCCAGATTCGCGTGCGATCGCACGCACGATCTGGAAGAGGAGAGAGGGGGTCGTCGGCTCGCGGAAGTCCGCACAGAGAGGCGCGCGCGTTTCACCAACGCGTCACGGTTAAATCGCGAGTAGTACGAACAAAGGGAAAAGGAGCAAGGGCACTTAAGGATCACATTCGTTACATTCAGCGGGAAGGAGTTGGCAGAGATGGAACCGAGCCAACCCCTTTCAGTTCGGAACAGGATCTCAACCGTGAATCCGTCACCGCATTAACCCAAGAATGGGGTGAAGACCGGCATCACTTTCGATTTATCATCTCGCCTGAGCAAGGCAGTGAGCTCGACCTAAACGCATACACCAAACGATTGATGGATCGAGTCTCCGAGGACCTAAAGACCCCTCTTCAGTGGGTAGGAGTTGCTCACCATAATACTGACAACCCGCATGTCCATGTCATCTTGAGAGGCAAAGATGAGCGCGGGGATGACCTAGTTCTGAGCCGTGACTACATCGCGCGCGGGATGCGTGCTCTGGCCGAAGAATTGGCAACTCGGGAGCTCGGATTAAGAAACGAGTTCGACATCCAGCGGGATATTCAAAAGAGCATCAGACAACAGCGAATCACCCCCATTGATAGGGGTCTTGAGAAGGAAGCTGCCTTAAGTCCAGAGCGCTTAGTTGACCTACGACTCGCTCCCGCGTCGGGCCAGGACTTTGCAATCAGGGGCCGTACGAACCGACTCGCTCGCCTACAATTCTTAGAAGAAATGGGGCTCGCTAAGGAACTTGAAGCCGGGGTTTGGCGTATCGATGAGCGGATGATCGACCGCCTCGAAACTCTAGGAACCAAGAACGATGTCATCAAGTTGCTGCACCGGCGAATGCGGGGTGTGGCAGACGGCGTAGACGTTCATTTCGTAACCCCAACCGCTGCAAATGACGGAACAATTGTCGGGTCTGTTCTTCACACAGGTCTTGCCGATGAGCTGCACGACCGCAGGTTCATGTTGGTCGAGGGAACTGACAAGCGGGTTCACCATGTAATGCTGCCGGACGGAAGCCGAAAGAGTGGAAACCCAGAACAGGGGGATACTGTGGCTGTTCGCATTACGAGCGAGGCTCAGCTCACAAAGTCAGATCACAATATCGCCGAGGTCGCGGCACGGCATGAAGGGATCTATCGCGCTCCAGATCATGAACGGGAAATCCTTGGAGTGGTCAATCTACCACCGGGCGTTTCAGCGCGAGACTACGTTGAGAATCATAGACGCCGAATGAACTCACTCAACCGGATGGGGCTGGTTGAAGAGATTGGCGCAGATAGTTGGCGAGTTCCCTCCAATCTTGTGCAGACACTTTCTGAACGTCGCAGGACCTTCTTATCAGTTGAAGTGTTGGTGAAGGCGCGGGGTAAAGACATTGGAAGAGAGATGTAGAATGTCGCCCGGAAGACTCCTCATCGGACAAATTGCCCTGGTTATAGGAGTCATGTTCCTTGGTCTTATCGCAGGGACGCAGTGGGTAGCTCACGGCCTCGAATATTCTGTAGAGCTTGGGGAGCCGATGTTTCGGCTATGGAGCACTCCGATATTCAAGCCCTGGGATCTCTTCGTTTGGGACTACCACTTTGGTGCTTATGCACCGGAATTATTTCTCATGGGCACATATATCACGTACCTCGGAGCCTTCGGAGGAATCGGATGCGCGTTTTGCGCTTCGCTACTACGGGCGAGACGTAAGAGACAGGCGACAACTTATGGCAGTGCGCGGTGGGCAGGTGAGCCAGTACTAATTTCGGCGGGACTTCTCAGCGGTGAAGGGGTGATTCTGGGTCAATCCAGTGATGGCCGGTATTTACGACACAACGGGCCAGAGCATGTGAAGGTAGTTGCACCAACAAGGTCGGGTAAAGGCGTTGGAGTAGTAATTCCAACGCTTCTCACCTGGCCGGGAAGTGTTTTGGTCTATGATCTTAAG
>CAZPBV010000006.1:7589-20311 GCA_964584675.1 uncultured Bdellovibrionales bacterium | reverse complement strand
GCGCGTGAAGCGGCGCGAATCTCATGTCGCTACGCGAAGTTACGCTACGCTTCACTCCGCGCGCACGCCATACGGGCGTGCACAGGAAATGCGTCAAATGGTTTTGACGCATTTCCTTAGCGAGTGTTACCCCAGAGCGAGATAACTGCCTCACAGGGATATATGGTCGGTGGCTATTTGTTCGGCATGAGGCTAGGGGGCTTTTTTATAAAAATACGAATATTTCGGATACGGCGATGCTCAAATAAGCTATTGAGAAAATCCGCCGGAGGGCGGTTTGCCATTACGCTTATAATAACCCATGAGCACTCGGAGAGCTTCATCTTCTAGGGACTGGACTTGGGAGTCCTTCACTCCAATTTGTTTAGCGATGTCCGTGCTCGAACTGGGTTGTCCGGTGTGAAGCCCAAAGCGAATATTGAGAATTGCTTGAAGACTAGGATCGAGACGATCCAGGGCCATCTGTACCTTGGCCTCAATTTCAGCATCCGAAGCGTCCTTGCTGCCAACCGAGGTTCTGTGCTCCTCGACCAGAGGCTCGTCACGGCCGGCTATTAACCTTACGGTTTTCCTTCGCGCTTGATGACCCATTAATATTCAACCTAGCATTTTGTAAGACCTAGTCAAACATGCCAGACCGAAGAGCGATAAAGGTCTCGCTGATGGTGTTTGAGACGCGAAGCGGGATTGGCGAATCCTGGTGGATAGGAGCACTGTGGAGGAATTCGCTGACTGTCTCAGAAGAGGGTCTAAGCACAAACATGGTTCTTTTTGTGTCGAGCGAACGTTGGAGTAAGGATGGTTATTTATCGACCAAGTGGGCCTTCCCGTTGGCGCGCGTCTTGGGGGGGGGCGAATGGTGGATAACCCTTCGAAGCAATTACCTTTTGGTTTGTTCAGGGATGGTGACATTTTTGGTCTAAAGTATCGCCGCAATCATCGAAGGCATGGTTACGGCAGCTGGAATTGGTGACTAATAGCTTGCGGAACTTTGGTCGCAGGTGTCAGTTCCCACAGGCACCAAGGCTAAGCTTGGCAAAGAATTGAATTTATAAGATAATAGGAGTGTATTTGTCCGCACTTGAGACCTTCGAGCAGTTCCGCTCATGTTCTCGTCCTGCGGCCCTTGCTTGGAGGTATATGGCAAAAAAGATCTACGTGGGGAACCTTCCCTACTCGGTGACGTCTGAGCGGCTCACCGAACTTTTCGCTCAACATGGAGCGGTTGATTCAGCAAAAGTAGTTGTTGATAGAGATTCTGGACGAAGCAAAGGATTTGGCTTTGTTGAAATGTCGTCTGACGATCAGGCTGACGCTGCGATCGCGGCATTGAATGGATATCAGGAAGAGGGTCGAGCTCTTACTGTTGCCGAAGCGCGTCCGCAGGAAAATTCCGGCGGCGGATTTCGCGGCGGCGGTGGTGGTGGCGGTGGCGGCCGAGGCGGATTCCGCGGCGGTAACCGTGGTGGTGGCGGCGGCGGTGGTGGTCGTCGAGGCCCCGGCGGTGGCGGCGGTGGTGGTGGCGGCGGCTACGGAGAAAGACGCAGCCGTTGGTAACGCTCTTGCTGCAAAGTAAGATAGAAGGGGGGCTCTTGTGGGCCCCTTTTCTTTTGTTACTTGCGCTTAGGTGAGGAAAAACTGAGGTTTCGAGCCGCATTCCTGTCGACGCCGATTCGGCGCTTGTCGTAGAGCTCCACCATTTGAATGCTTGAGTGCCGAGAAAACTCTTGAACCTCACGATGGGGGATGCCGGAATCGAGGAGCCTAGTTATTGCAGTCGCTCGGGCAGAGTGGGGCGACACATGCGCACCGGCCCCCGCTTTCAGGCAGACTCGCTTAAAAAGTTTGTAGATGCCGCTGTTCGAAACGGGGTGAGATGTCTCCACAGCGCCGGCTCGGCCGGTAAAGCTGGTGAATAAATAGTCTGCTTCACTTGCGCCCGCAGTTCTGCGTGCTGCGGCGAGTCGCTCGAGGGCAGTCGCAGCCCATGGCGGCAACGCTTGCTCCGCATCTCGTTTTGCCTTGGTGCTTCGCAAATAGAGATAGGTCGTTCCCTTGGGAGAAATGCGGACGTCGCCAACTCTGAGAGCGCGCACCTCGCTGCGACGAAGAGCTCCGCCGAATAAAGCACACAGGATAGCCTTGTCCCGCAGGCCTTTGGGGGTCCTCTCAGAGACAGCCTCAATAACCAACATCACCTTGTCAAAATCAATCATCCGAGTGGGACGTTTGCGCCCAGAGTCCTTGGGGGGAGGCGGAACCCGGTCCGAATCGAAGGGGTTTACCGAGACGCCGCAGTCACCAGCAATGAGCATGCGGTATACGCGTCTGAGAACGGCGAATTTCTTTGCGATGGTTGCGTTGGAAAGAGTGTGTTCCAGTCCCTCCTTCTTGGCCGCCCGCCTTTGAGGTCGCGCCAGCTCTTGGCTTATTCGCTGAGCTGAGCTGGGTTCCGAGCGCGGCTTTTCTCCGGGCCGCTTCTCGAGCCAATTTCGGTAGGCGATTGCATGCAGGTCAGTGGCCTGTACGATTCTTTGCGCCGCCCCCTCCGTGCCGGTCTCTGCGCCTAAGAAGGAGCACCACTCTCGAATAATACCAAGATAGGTGTCTTGAGTATTGGGTGACTTGAGCGAAAGAAAAGCCGAGATCCTGAGCCAAACAGAGGCAGACGAAGAAGGCTTGCGTTTAGTTGCGGTCGGGAGAAGGGGGTAGGGCGCCATTATTGATATCAATAGTATGGTCTTCGTATGAAGACGACCAGGTAAAATTTGATTCGCGCATGAAGCGGCGCGAATCTTGGCGACTCATCCGCCGCTTGCGCTTCGCTTCAGCGGCGGCGCAAGTCATCCCCGGCCTGCCCTCGGAGAGGAGTGTGGACCCATTTCTGGATCACCCGCCTAGTTTGATATGGGGGCTCTATCGCTTTCATTAACATTTCAGTAAGTTAGCTTATCCGGCAATTATGTTGCGCAATTTCATGAAATTTGGCACCTATGTTTCACGGGCCTGCGGTGTCGGTCATGTTGTTTATTCTAGCGCCGAGGAATTAGCCGACCTCGCGGATTAGGAGCCAAGACGAGTCCGTAAGTACTGATCGAGCTGAGCTCGCAATTCGAGTTTCTGGTCCTGCGGCAGAAATGCCGCCCCGATATTTCCACACAGAATAGCATAGAGGTCGTGAAAATTGAGTCCGACCTTCGTAACCAGAGTTTGCAGCTCGCTTGAGAGGCGAATGCCGGAAACTCCCGGATCGTCAGTATTGATGGTAACGTGAACTCCCCGGTGAAGGTAGTCGCGCAAAGGGTGTTTCGATAAACTGGGGACGGCTCCGGTGTCAATGTTTGAGGTGGCGGCCATTTCGAGTGGTATCCCACGCTCCACAAGTAGCCGAACTACATCGGCGTCTTCTCCCGCCCTTACTCCATGTCCAATACGGTCGGCGCCAAGTTGTTCAATCGCCACGCGAATGTTCTCGGGTCCGGCCGCTTCGCCGGCATGAACAGTAACCTTGAGACCCGCGCGCTTTGCAGCCTGAAAGACGGGGGCAAAGGGGCCGGGTGGGTAGTGGTACTCATCGTTGGCGAGGTCAAGAGCCACGATGCCCTGACTCGCATACTTTTCCGCCAGACGTTCCACGACCCAAGCGGCTTCAAGAGGCTTTTGCCGCTCCACAATGGCAATAAGATTAACGTTAATTGGATGGTATTTCTCCATAGCACGTCGGCGGCCCTCGATGACGGATTGAGTTACCATCTCGGGATCTAGCGAGTGCGCAGCGGCCATATACAGGGGAGAGAAGCGAAGCTCTAGGTAGGAGACCCTATCCAGCGCTGCAACGGAGACGACCATTTCGGTGATGTCGATGATAGTTTCCGAGTCCGTAAAGATCTTTCCAATGTGCTCAAATCCTTTAAGGAACTTAAGAAGCGAAGGGTTTGGATCGTTTCTATCAACTTGAAGAAAACTGCTTAATATTTCGGGGTCATAAGAGGGGAGCTCAATTCCATGTCTTCGAGCAATGCGAATCATCATGTCCGGGGTAAGCGCTCCCTCGAGATGGCAATGGAGATCTACTTTGGGGACGGCGCGCGAAAAAATGGACAGTTGCTGAGTGGACAGCGTCTCAAATTGTCGGGCCATGTTATCAAGCTCAACGGTGCCTAGGGGGAGCTGCGGGCCCCTGTCTTTTTCTGGCAACAGAATTTTGCACCCGGGCAGGGAGCATGCAGCCAGTGCGGCAGCCGCGGCCGCTCGTAGAACTTCTCGCCGCGAGGGACAGGGGTGTGTAAGGCTTCCTAACATTATAAATCTCCCTATACTATCGATTCAGATGGAGAGAACTCGAGTAACCTGCTACTCAAGGCGACTGGGTTAGAGGACATGCCCATAACCCAGTCGCAACCTCATGGTTACCTGCTCAGTTCTCGCACTCTGGCGAGAGCCTTGAGGTCGTCCGTCTCGCCAAAGGATCTGGACCATTCGCCGTACTGGGGATTTGGTAGAATAATGTACCTTCTTCCCCATTGAGGACCTTGGTCGGCGATGCTCTGCATGCGGTTAGTTACCGCCCGGGCGCGTTCGTCAATCGAAGACCCTGAAGCGGGCAATTTAGGCAAGGTGAAAAAATCTCCGATGCTATCCCCGAGATAGAGGATTTCCGGAAACTTATCTTCGATTGCCTTCCTTCGGGGCGCCTTGTCCGAGGTGTCGGTCTGCAAAAGAAGCATTGAATCATCCACTGATCTTCCCAGCAGGCGCTCGAGCGCTTCCTTTGTCGCCTTGCGATTAGCCTCCATGCGATTGCTGATGAAAAACACAGCCACGTTCCTAGCATGGGCCTCAACTAGAAAGCGAATTGCTCCTGGAACGCTTCGCACTTCGCTCGCGTGGTCGGCCTCGTAGGCATTCCACAGGCGGCTGCTGAAGCGAGAATCGAGCTTCGCGAGCTCAAGCTGATAGTAACCATTATCGAAAACGGTCTCGTCGAGGTCGATAATTATGGCCACCTTCGCGGCGCCGCAGTCCTGCAGTAACAAGCTGAGACGATCGAGCCCAGTGTTGTAAGCTTGCAAACAGCAGGCTTCGTACTCGGCGCTCGACTGTGCCCAAACCAGGGCGTCATAGCCCCTATGAGAGGGGGAAAGCGGAACCAGATCGGGGGCAGGCTGACTAGGCGGAAATATCGCTGCGCCTAAACAGCACAAAATAACAATGGCGAAGAAGCCGGGCTTCATAGACGAATTGGGCGTATTCACGGTCATCTCCTGTGTGGAACCTTCTGGTAAAAGCACGGCATTTTCCCCTTTCGTACATGGGGAAAAGACCGTGCTTTCATGAAAGGTGGCATCACAGTGACGCCTCCAAAAAAGACCCCTCCAAAAAACCTAAGCGAGTTCCTTCGCATCCTTAAAAATGCGGCGCAGGGCCTGCATTTATAAGAGATGCGAATCAATCTCTTCTACTCATGGCAGTTATGACATAGAAATGTTAATGAATTCGGGGTGCCTAATAAACGGAGTATCACGGCATTTCTTGTTAGAATTGCGTTAGGGTAAGTTCCCCCGATATCGTCAATGCGGAAGGGCGAGGACAGCTTGTAAACATTGCGCGGGATTGGTCGAATAGGTACGAGTCGAGGAAGCCAGAGGCTCGTATTGCGAAAAATTCGGATTAGGAGTGGAGAATCGAAATGGAAAATGAAGCCGATCAGATGAAAGCTGAGCTTGAAAGACTACGGGCAGAGAATCAGGCTCTCAAAAATACAAAAGAGAAGGGGCTTAGTATGAAGATAGGCGAGAAGGGGGGACTATCGGTATACGGCCTGGGGCGATTCCCGGTGACCCTCTATAAGGAACAGTGGCTGCGGCTTTTGGCCATGGCCGAAGAAATTAAGGCTTTTATTGAAGCCAATAATGACAAGTTGAAGGCCAAAGAGTGAGAGGGCCTTTGGGGGGTGACATCTTGTTTCTTCGGCCACCAGTAGGACGGTAAAAAAGGGGATGCCGCTCGCCTCCCGCTCCATGCGGTTATGTACGAGTTAAGGAGCTATCAGAAGGAGGCAGTTGAGGCAACCTTGCGGCATTTTCGCCGTTCACGGAAGCCTGCTGTCATAGTGCTTCCGACGGGGGCGGGAAAAAGCTTAGTCATTGCAGAACTCGCGCGCATTGCGCGGGGCCGAGTTTTGGTGCTCGCGCATGTCAAGGAGTTGGTTGAGCAAAATCACGCCAAGTTTTTAGCCCATGGACTTGAGGCGGGGATTTATTCGGCAGGTCTCAATCAACGCGATGATTGCCAGAAGGTAATATTCGGCAGTGTCCAGTCGGTGGCTCGAGTGGAGGTTGAGTTTTTCTCCAACTTTTCGCTTTTGGTTATTGACGAGTGCCACCGTGTGGCTGATGACGCTGATACTCAGTACGGCCAGATTATTAAAAAAATGCGGGCGGCCAATCCGGCGATTGCGATGCTGGGATTGACCGCAACGCCTTATCGCCTCGACTCTGGGTGGGTTTATGAGTTCAACTACCAGGGCTATGTGTGCTCCGTCGAGCCGCGAGTATTTAAGAAGTGCATTTATGAGCTCACCCTTCGCGAAATGATAGAGGCTGGACATTTGGTTCCGCCGGTTCAGATTGATGCTCCGGTTGCAAGCTATGACTTTTCAAGCCTGAAGCTTCATGCGGGTAAGCAGTCCTTTAGCTTGGCGGAAATCGAGGAGATTCTCAAAGATCAATCGCGCATTACGCCGGTGATTATTCAAAATATTGTCGACATGTCGAACGACCGGAAGGGGGTTATCATCTTCACCGCTTCTGTTCGTCACGCTGCCGAGATTTTGAACTATTTGCCCCAAGGGGTCTCGGCGCTTGTCTTGGGAGATACTCCGAGCGAAGAACGAGACAACATCGTGCGGCGGTTCAAGGCCCAGGAAGTAAAATTTCTTGTTAACGTGTCTGTTCTAACCACGGGGTTTGATGCTCCGCATGTTGATCTTATCGCTATTTTGAGGCCCACAGAATCTGTCGCGCTCTATCAGCAGATAGTTGGACGCGGCTTACGGCTCTTTCCTTATAAGCAAGACTGCTTGGTCTTGGACTACACGGGCGTGCCGCATGATATTTTTCTTCCGTGCATTCGTGAACGCAAGCCTTTCAGCGAGGCTGTGCCGGTGGCGGTAACCTGTCCAAAATGTCAGCACGAGGAGATCTTGTGGGGAGTAAAGAATGAGCAGGGAGAAGTGATCGAGCACTTTGGCAGCACCTGTCATGGCGCGATAGAGAATCCAAAAGATGGCGAGCTCGTGCCCTGCGGATTTCGGTATCGATTCAAAATATGCGACCGATGCGGTCTTGAGAACAATTTAGATGCCGGCCGCTGTCTGTCGTGCAATCAGTTGTTTATTGACGACGATGCCAAGCTCAGGGAGGCCATGTCACTTAAAGATGCCCACATTATGCGCCCGGACTCTATGACCTTCGAAAAGAAGGTAGACAAGAACGGTGTCGAGCGCCTTGAGATACGGTATTTTGATCTGGACGCGCAGGCGCTGAGCGAAGCGTATTGGTTTGGTAAGCCAAATGACTCAAAGATATTTCATTACAACTTCGTACGGATGCACAACCGCAGGCCCGAGTGCGCAATAACAGTTGAAAGCATTGAGGGGGCTCTGGCTAACCGTGATAAGTTCCGTATGCCGTTGTTTGTCATCGCGCGCAAGCAGGGTAAGTATTGGCGGATTCGGGAGAAGTTCTTCCTCCGGTAGAGACTTGGTTGTCCAAGCGGGTGTTGTGGCCCCTCTTTAGGTAACCAGTTTTATAGTTCTGGTGAAGTAGGGCCAGGGGCTTGGCGAAGTAAGTTCTTGCTCTTCGCTCATGGGCGTATCAATCCAAAAAAAACGACGCATTGCCCGAGCGGCTGGCTGCTGCGCGGCGGATCTTTGGAGATGAAGACGAAGCGACGTCGCGGGTTTCTTCGTGGTCCCGAGTCCTGGTCGGTGGAGCTAGCTCCGGAGCTTCACCTTCCGGAGACGATATTGAAACCTTCTCAATGCGAAGTTTTTGCGCCGGCTGGCGAGATGTGTCAGGGGCAACTTTTTCGAGAAGTTCTCGGCGCTCCTTTCGGAGGTCCTCTAGTACGGAGCGCATTTCAGCGATTTCCTTCCTTACGAGATTAGTTTCCTCCCGCGAAGACTGGATGTAATTGAGCAGGTTCGAGCTTACGATCGCTGCCGCCTCCTCGCGCTGGCCGGAACTATCATGGTTGTCGAGGAGATGACGAATATCGAGCATCTCGGCTTTGACAAACCCAAGGTCTTCGCGGGAGTGTCCTATGAGACTACCAAGCATGGCATGTAGGTCTTGAAGCCGTACTTCAATTCTCGAAATGCGCCTCTCCACTGATCCGCCCACTTCCGTGTTCCCTGCCTTTTTTCGAGACAAGAGAGCCATAACGAGCAGGCCAACAAGGGTAGCGGCACCAACCGCAAGGGCAATAGAGAGAGCGTGGTCTTTTGGTAAGCTATCGAGGAGCGGTAACTTTTCGGCCACGTGTGTTGCTAGGGCGTCGCCCTTCTGGGCCATTTCAGTTGTTCCCGCCATAAAAACCTTGAGCTCCTCAAAAAACCTGAAACTAGTTCCCTACGGGGTCTTCGATGTCCGGACCCCCAGCTAGGACAAAGTGATAGGTGGTATGCAAGGACTAGACCACCCTCAAACGCGGAAAAATAGTCAAAACGTAACTGATTACTCTCTTGAGGGTATCGAACCGACCCCCTCGAGTAGGCAAGCAATTTCACTTTCTTGGTAGAATTTCCTAAGCGACTTCATGAGAGCGTGGTCCGCGCTTGAATCTTGCATGAGGACATCTATTCGAGCCATGAGGTCTCCATAGGTGGCGTGAAAGGCACCGGGATCTTTCCCTCCCTTATCCAGCCGCAATTTGCCGCCATAGCGATGCAAGGCGTATTTGCCAAGGAGGTCTCTCATTCTCCTATCCTTATCCGAGATATCCTTGCCGGCAGACCCAAGATAGCTCTCCCACTGGTATTCTCGAAGGAGATGGCGAATGTAGAGCCGCCAAGGCTCGGAATTTTTTGCATCACCAAGGCCCGTGGTGTTCCCCTTCCATATCGCCTCGCCGAGAGCGTCGATTTGACGCATGTCGAGCCTATAAATGTCCTGTTCTATATCGCAGGAAGATTCCTGGAAGTAATTGCTTAGTCGGATATCTTTGAACTCTTCGCATGCCCTCGATGCCAGGTCTTGATATTCCGGCTCTGGGTCGGGCCCTACAAAAAAGGCCGAGACTGCCTTATTGAACCATTGAATGCTTTCCCGCCCTTCTCCCTCGCCATAGCGGCGCAGGTCAATCCAAAGAGAATAGCGGTAGTCGTCATCTAAGAGCGCCATGGGAACAGAAACTGACGGACCGCTGAGGGCGTCATCATAGCTCGGAAGAACTTGTGTCCGCAGGGCGCCGCGAGGAAGTCTTGCCGGAGGTTCATAACAATCATGGAGAATGGCGTTCAGCCCGAAACGATCGCGCAGCAATGCGGTTAGCTGGATGGTAAGGTAGACGTCATCCCGAGAGTGGTGTGACTGGACTCCAGATAGTAACCCAAAGTGTTGAGCAAGGGTTTCGAGGCGCAGAGAAAGCCGCGTTTCTTCATCGGTAGAGGCGCGAAACAGATGGGCATGCGGAAAATTAGGGTGAGACACGCAAATTTTTCGCGCGGTGGTGAGTACATCGCGATAGCTGAGTTTTCCACCAAAGTATGGGTTTATACCATTTCTGATGAAGCTCGTTCGAAGATATGGCAGATCGAAACGCGAGCTATTAAAGCCGATAAGTACTACTTTGTCTTGTGTTTGCTCAGTACAAGAAGAGATAAACTCAGCAATTTTTCGCATGACATGGCACTCGTGAAACTCCGGCGCGGTGGTGGCTTGTTGATGGTTGAGGACGTCGATTCTATTCGCTCGTATAGCGTCGGGGTGCGGCAGTTGAAGGCGCGAGATATGTATGTCGCCACAGAGTTCGTCCTGAATTGAGAAGTCGTCCCCTACCAAGACAAAGCAATAGTTCAGGATTTGACCGATAAGGTTTTTATCGCTGGTTTCAAGATCGTAGAAAAGAGCCGGCATGAGCTATCTGCTTGTTGACCGGATAGTTGACCAAAAATGGCAGAGAGTCCAGTGGTATTCCTTATGCGAGGGAATCAACGAGCTGAACCATTATTCGTTTAACCTCAATGGAATGCCACCGCGGGGACCCGGCAGCCGTGCTGGCACTTGTCGGACGTCCGAGGTAGCCCAGGTCCACCCCAAAGGCGGAACGAAATTGCTTTTCCACGTAACTCCAGGCGCCCATATTTTGCGGTTCCTCCTGCACCCAGTAAAGACTTTTTCCTGAGTGTTCCTTCAGGATTGCTCCTATCCTCTCCTCGGGGAATGGGTAGAGCTCCTCAATCCTCACTACCTGGGCTCGAGTCGCTTCAACTTGCCTGAGGGTATTTTGAACATCGTAGAAAATTTTCCCGCTCATGAAGAGTAAGCTTTTAGCAGATTTTTCGGCGCCCGCTTCTGAAATCACCGGTTGAAAGTCACCGCTCGTGAATTGAGTGAGGGCAGAGCACGCCTCGGGAAGTCTGAGTAAGCTTTTTGGGGACATGACTACCAGGGGGCGCTTGATCTCCGAAAGGCCTTGGCGGCGCACCAGATGAAAGTATTGCGCGGCGTTGGAGGGGCAGCAGACGCTCATATTCCCCTCAGCGCAGAGTTGGAGAAACCGTTCGAGACGGGCGCTCGAGTGCTCGGGCCCCTGGCCCTCATAGCCGTGTGGAAGCAGCAATACGACGCCGGAGCGCTGACTCCACTTGGCTTCCGAGCTTGAAAGGAACTGGTCAATAATCACTTGGGCGCCATTGGCGAAATCGCCGAACTGAGCCTCCCAAAGCACGAGCGACGAAAGATCGGTCGCCGAGTACCCAAACTCGAATCCCAGACATGCAGCTTCAGATAGGGTACTGTTATAGACCTCAAAACTGTTGGCCGACCTTCCTGATTTAACAGCCAGCTGGCGCAAGGGATAAAACCTTTGTTCTTTCTCATAATCATGCAGCTCAAGGTGCCGATGGCTAAAAGTGCCCCGTCCGCAATCTTGCCCGCTGAGGCGCACGCGGCGGCCTTCGAGAATGAGGGAGCCAAAGGCCAGGGCTTCGGCCAATCCCCACTCAATCCCCTGCCCTTCCTCGATCGTTTTTACGCGCTTCTCCAAAATTGTCTTAAGCTTGGGGTGTGGAGTAAAACCCTCTGGAAATGACAGAAGAGACGAACCGATGTCTTGGAGAAAGCCTCCCGCGACCGCGGTTCTCAATGCTCTTCCCCTGAGGCGCCCTTGCATAGGGCAGGCTTCGACATCGGAGCTATGCTCGGCAGGTAGCTGGGCCGCCTTGAAGGGATCAAGAAACTCGCTCTTCATGCGGTCCAAGTCCTGTGCGCTCAAGACCCCTTGTTCAACCAGGGACTGTCCATACTCCTCCGGAATGGGCACGATATTCTTGATTTCAGCGTACATGAGGGGCTGCGTAAAACTTGGGTCATCGCCTTCGTTGTGGCCGAACTTTCGGTAGCACAGGAGGTCAACCACGACATCGCGGTGAAAGGTGGCTCGAAACTCCTCGGCCAATTCCATCACCCAGCATGCTGCCTCCACATCGCGGCCATTGACATGAAATACGGGTATATCGATTCCCTTGGCCATATCGGTGCAATAGGCGGAAGAGCGAGATTCTTTGGGATTAGTCGTGAATCCGACCTGGTTGTTGATTACAACATGGACGGTACCCCCGGTGTCATAGCCGGGAACCTTTGAGAAGTTGAGGGTTTCATAGACTATTCCCTGGCCAGCGAAAGCAGCGTCGCCGTGAATGAGAACCGCCATGACTTCGCCCCTACTGTCCGGCGAGCTGGTGTCTTGCTTTGCGCGTACCATGCCTTCCACAACCGGATTGACAAATTCAAGATGCGAAGGATTGGGCGCGAGAGTTACTTCGAGACTCTTACCCTGGAAAGTCCCATATCGCGAGCTGAATCCGAGGTGGTATTTAACATCTCCGGCGCCAACAATGCTTGATACGGCCTTATCCTCAAACTCAGCAAAAATTTCCTGAAATGGTTTTCCCATGAGGTTAACCAGCACATTGAGTCGCCCGCGGTGCGCCATGCCCATAAAGCACTCGGTGACACCATGCTGAGCCGCAGCGCCCAAGAGCGCATCAAGCATGGGGATAACGGTCTTGCCTCCCTGTAGCGAGAATCGCTTGGAGCCAACATACTTTCGGTGTAACTCGGCATCAAAGATTTCGGATTCTAAGAGCAGACGGGCAAAACGTTTGCGCTGCTCTGTGTTGTGCCATCCTCGATTGGAGAAACGACTTTCAACTCGTTCCTCAAACCACCGCCTTTCTGTGGGGTTGGTGAGGTGTTCGAACTCAAAACCCACTGAGCTGCAATAAGTGGCCTCGAGATGGGATAGAACTTTCGCAAGCGGCTGTAAAGCGGAGTCATGAGCCCCTATTCCCGCAAGTCGTGAAGTTGCAAACGAGCGCTGTTCGTCACTATTTGTAAGACCATGAAACTCGGGGTTTAGCTCAGGGCTGTCTGGTAAGGACATGACTCCCTGGGTGAGCGGATTGGTCTTGGCACGAAGATGTCCAAGCGAGCGAT